>JALUXN010000099.1 GCA_027018975.1 Mariprofundaceae bacterium
TCAGGGGTAGAGCACCACCTTGACATGGTGGGGGTCGGCGGTTCGAAACCGCCCGAGCCTACCATCTATCTCATTGATATAATTAACTAAATTTTCCATCATTGCTTTCCATTGAGTGGTTCGATCATGCCGGTCGTTTCATTGGTGTATGGGGCGGCCAAGGCAATCGAGCCGGCCACTTCTCCGATCCGACCGCGTGGCGCAATGGCCGCATCTATGTGGCGGATTGGGGCAATCATCGTATCCAGAGTGTTTTGCCGCAGTGATTGAACGGCTACAGTGCATGTTGTTGGTGGCAGGAGGCGTTGCATATGGGCGGTTGTGATTGCCATATCGAGATCGAGCAGGATGAGCAGCGGCGGACGCTGATCTGGCTGCTGTCGATCAATGCGGTGATGTTTTGCGTGGAGTTTGTGTTCGGCTTGGTGGGTCAGTCCACAGGCCTGATCTCCGACGCAGTGGATATGCTGGCCGATGCGCTGGTCTATGGCGTCGGGCTGTACGCAGTGGGGAAAAGTGCCGCGATCAAAATCCGGGGTGCACACTTCAGTGGGGTGTTTCAAATTCTGCTGGCACTCGGAGTGCTCGCCGATGTGGTGCGGTGTTTTCTGTTCGGCAGCGAACCGGAATCGGTGCTGATGATGGGCTTCGGCTTGCTGGCACTCCTGGCCAATGTGTGGTGTCTGATACTGATTGCCAAGCACCGGCATGGTGAAATTCATATGCGTGCCAGCTGGATCTTTTCCAAGAACGATGTCATCGCCAACCTCGGCGTGATGCTGGGTGGATTACTGGTCTATCTGCTTGATTCGCATCTGCCGGATCTGTTGATTGGTTGTGTGATTGCCCTGATCGTGATTCGCGGAGGGGTAAGTATTATCTGCGATGCCGCAGCTGAGCGGCGCTGTGAATCTGCATAAAATAGTTCGACAAAAAACGGCTGGTCACTTGCCATTGCCATGTGACCAGCCTAGGGTGAGCCGCATGCGTTATTTGGCATGGATCGCCGTATTCTCACTTCAACTGGGCATCTTTGTCTGCGGAGCCGGCATTGATGTCTGTGATGCTGCCGATGCGCCAAGCCAGATCAAGCTCTCCTCTTCGTTGGCAGACAAGAGCCATCCGAATACTCCGGAGAGCACCTGCGCAGCCCATGCGGCACACGTGTTTCTGAATCAGCCTCTGATTCAGCAGATGGCGGAGGTGCGCCATATTGCGCTGATCACGTCGTTGGTAGATTTGACGCTTTCCGAAATCCCCCACCGTATCGAACAACCCCCCAAACTGTCACACAGCTGATTTTTCCTGCCTGACCTAGGTGCTGCTCTTTCGCAGTTGCGTAGGTGTGCCCGTGGCTTACGCCCAGTGCAGGAAAAATCCGCTTCCCCGTTTATTTACCATGACAAAGCGCGCAAGTGTCTGCGCGTGAATCTATTCATAGGGGGAAACTGTGCGTACACGTTTAATGATTTCTGGAGTGCTGTTATGCATTCAACCGCTGACAACGCAGGCAACAAGCCTGCAGTCGGTGTTGGAGGCTGTTGCCAGCACTCATCCTGAGCTACAGATGGCGGATCAGCAGGTGCGGTCGGCAAGCGGCAATCGCGATGAGCAGACCGCTTATGCTTACAATCCTGAACTGTCGCTGGAGCCGCAGCGCCGCCGCCTCAATGGTGGCGGAAAAACCAACGACTACTATATCACCCTCTCACAGGGCATCGAAATTGGTGGCAAGCGCGGATATAGAGCCCAGTCGGCAGAAGCTGCGCTCAATGCCGCCCGGCAACGCCGTGAGCTGGTGCATCAACAACTGATAAGCAAGGCTGCAAAAGCCTATGTGCAGCTCTATTTTGCCAATCAGGCGTACACGCTACGCCGTCAGCAGAGCGATATGTTGGCACGGGTGAACCATGCGGTGAGCCAGAAGCTGGCGCTGGGTGAAGCCAGTCGTTTGGATACCAATCTGGCCAGCTCCGCTTACGCCTCGGCGCTGAATGCCACTGTGGTTGCTAGCCAGCAATTGATGCAGGCCAAACAGCAATACCTATTGGCACTTGGGCAGTCACAAGGTGTGGTACAACTCTCGGAACTGGTGATGCCACAGCTGGATACAGGTTGGCAACCGCCCGAAGATGCTTATCACATTGCGTTGGAATCACGCCCGGATCTTGCTGCGCTGCGTGCCAAACTGAGGCAATTCAATGCGCAGGCGGAGCTGGCCGGTGCTGCTCGTATTCCCGATATCACACTCAGTGCGATGACAGGCCGAGAGGCAGGCGATCAGTTGATCAAGGTCGGTGTGACTGTGCCGTTGCCAGTGCTGAATAGCCATCGTGGCGCCTATGAGGCAGCGCTGGCGCAATCGGAGCGGGCCAGCACAGGGTTGGCATGGTCGGAGCAACAGCTGCGCTTTGCTGTCGATAGCGCCGTCCAGAATCACGCCAACGCCATGCAGGCGCTTGCCAATGCGCAGCAGAGCGGGATGCAGAAGAGTGCGCAAGAGACGATCACACTGGCACAAAAGGCTTACGACGCCGGCGAGATCGACCTAGAAGAGCTGGTTGTACACATTCGCCAAGGACTTGATGCCCGCATGACCGCGTTAGAGATCATCCGACAGGGCTGGCTGACCCGCATCCGATTGGCCGAAGTGCTTGGCCACCCCGAATATATTTTGAAAGGAACCCATTCATGAAAAGAACCGTTTTTTCCATCATCACACTTGTCAGTCTACATGGATTCACTGCCATGGCTGGCGAAGCGCCTACCATCGTTCACTTGAGCGCCGCCCAAATAGAGCAGGCCGGTATCACCACAACCACCATTCAGCGTCAGATTCACTCACACACGATCACAGCTCCCGGTACGGTTGCCTTTAACGGCTATGCCATCGCCGACATTACCACGCTCGTCGATGGGGTAGTGGATCAACGCTTTGTCCATCTTGGCAGTCATGTCAAACGGGGAGATGCGCTGGTCACATTGAGTAGTACCGCACTCGCTGAGGCTGAGGCGCGCTATCTGCAGGCACAAGCTGAATACCACCGGGCAGAACAGGAGCGCATGCGCTTGGCTGATTTGGCAGGGCAGCAAATCGTTTCGCAGGCACGCCTGCAGCAGGCGGTAAGCAATGCGCAGACCGCACATGCTCACCTCGCGGCCAGCCAGGCATCACTCTACGCTTATGGACTGGATGAACACACGCTGGATAGACTTCTGAAAAAGCAGCACTACGGTCAGCTTACACTGCGCGCACCTCATGCCGGAACGGTGGTGGCAGATGATTTTCGTCTCGGTCAACACATTGCAGCCGGCAACCGCTTGATGCAGGTGGTCGATGAATCACGTATCTGGGTAGAGGTAAATATTCCAGAATCACAATTGCGCTATATCCGGCCAGGTGAGGCAGCCTCTGTGTTGCTCAAACAGGGTCAGCAGCGATACGGTGGACGCGTACTGAATATCCATCATCAGCTCGATCCGGCAACGCGCACCGCCGGTGTGCGCCTTGAGATTGTCAATCGCGACGATGCATTGCACCCCGGCATGTTTGTTGAGAGCGAAATCACTGCTGCGGCAACCACTGATAAGCTATTGCTGCCGACTCGCGCTGTTCAGCGTCAAGGTGATCAACAGGTCGTTTTTATCCGCAAAGATGCGGGCGACTTCGTGTTGCGTGTCGTACAGGTTGGTCAACCCGAACAGGGCTTTGTGCCGGTCGAGAGCGGTGTTCAGGCGGGCGATAACGTGGTTGTTCACGGGTCATTCTCGCTGCTTTCCGAGTTGATGAAGTCTAGCTTCGCAGATGAAGATTAGGAGCTCGATACTATGTTTACCAAACTGATCGATCTATCGGTACACAATCGCCTGCTAATCATTCTACTATTGCTTGGCTGCATGGGATACGCGGTATCTGTGATTCCCAAACTGAATCTGGATGCCTTTCCTGATGTGACCAATGTGCAGGTGACCATCAACACCGAGGCCGAGGGGCTCGCCTCAGCTGAAGTGGAGCAACTGATCACCTATCCAATCGAGGCGGTGATGTATTCTCTGCCCGATGTGGAAGAGGTGCGCTCTATTTCCAAGACCGGGCTTTCGGTGGTCACCGTTGTGTTCAAGGAGGGGACAGATATCTATTTCGCGCGACAGCTGGTATTTCAGAAACTTCAGGAGGCGCGGCAGAATGTACCATCATGGGCGGGAGTGCCGAGCATCGGTCCGAACACTTCGGGATTGGGGCAGGTGTTTCAATATATTCTCAAGGCTGACCCCAAAGCCGGCTATGATGCCATGACGCTTCGTGCACTGAATGACTGGGTGGTGAAGCTGATGCTGATGCCTGTCGAAGGGGTTACCAGTGTGCTCTCCTTCGGTGGCGAAGTGCGGCAGTATCAGGTGCGTCTAGATCCGCAGAAGATGCTCTCCTTCCATCTGCATGTGGATGATGTGTTGAAGGCGATTCAAGCTAACAATCGTAATGCTGGCGGCTGGTATTTGCCGCAGGGCGATGAACAGCTGGTGATTCGTGGTGTGGGCTGGGTGCCAGGTGGAAAAGATGGACTGGCTGCAATTGCTGCGATGCCGGTGAAAACGGTGCATGGCACACCGGTGCGCATACGCGACGTTGCCAGTGTCGCTTTTGGCGGTGCGATTCGCCAAGGTAGCGTCACCATGACCGAACGCGATGCAGAGGGGCATGTTAAAGCACTGGGTGAAGTGGTGGCCGGCATTGTGCTCAAACGGTTTGGTGCCAACACCAAAAATACCATCGACGATGTCAAATCCCGCCTTGCCATCGTACAAAAAGCGATGCCGAAAGGTGTCACCATCCAGCCGTTCTACGATCAATCCGATCTGGTGAGCAAAGCGGTCTGGACTGTGGAAGAAGCGTTGATGGAGGCGTTTGTCTTGATCATTATCGTGGTCACACTGGTGTTAATGAATCTGCGCGCAGCGGCGTTGGTACTGCTCTCTGTGCCGATCTCCATTCTTGCTGCATTGGCTGTGATGCAGTATTACGGTATCTCGGCCAACTTGATGAGTCTCGGTGGTCTGGCCATTGCCATCGGAATGATGGTGGATGGCTCTGTGGTGATGGTGGAGAATATCTTTAAACATTTGGAACGGGTGCAGGATGGCGATCACGGCATCCCGCTACTGATCAGCGAAGCAGCCAAAGAGGTGGCGCGACCGGTCTTTTTTGCGGTGATGATTATCCTGATCGTCTTTACGCCGCTGCTGGCTTTAGAGGGGGTGGAAGGCAAACTCTTCACACCTATGGCGCTCTCCATCTGCTTTGCCATGTTTGCTTCTCTGCTGGTGGCAATGGTGGTGATGCCGGTGTTGGCCTCCTATCTCTTCACCCGAGGTGTGCGCCATAAAGATAGCCCACTGCTGGCACCGCTGGCCAGAGTATACCAACCGATGCTCGCGGCAGCTCTACGCATGAAGGGTAAGGTTGTTGCCGGTGCGGCACTGGCATTTGGACTCAGCCTGCTGGTTGTGCCGATGCTTGGTACTGAATTTGTGCCGGAACTCGAGGAGGGAACTCTCAATATCCGTGCAACATTAGCGCCCTCCTCATCACTGGATTATGCCAAACGGACTGGCGAAAAATTGGAACGCTTACTGGTCGAGAACTTCCCCGAAGTGACTTATGCCTCGGCGCGTGTGGGACGGGCAGAGATCGGAGGTGACCCGGAGGCTGTCTCCAATGTTGAGATTTTTGTCGGTCTCAAACCTGTCGAGGCGTGGCGCAGTGCAAGCAATCGACAAGATTTGCAAGCGCTGATGCGTACCAAGCTGGAGCAGGTGCCGGGGATTCTGTTGTCATTTTCACAGCCGATTGCCACCCGTGTTGATGAGATGCTCTCCGGGGTGAAAGCGCAATTGGCCATCAAGCTGTTTGGCTCCGATCTGGGACAACTGGCAACGTACGGTCACAAAATCGAGCAGCTGGTTCAGCAGGTGAAGGGTACACGCGACGTGGCCATGGAGCAGATAGAGGGTGAGGCGCAACTGGTGGTGCGTCCCGATCGCAGCAAACTGGAGCGCTATGGTATTCCGGTGGATGATGTGATGCGTTTGGTCTCCGATGCAATCGGTGGTGCAACGGCCGGACAGGTCATCTCGGGCAATGAGCGCTACAATATCTATGTGCGATTGGCGAAACAGTTCCGTCAAACCCCGGAAGCGATTGGTAACCTGATTCTTCAGGCATCCAATGGCGCGTGGGTACGGCTGGCGGATGTTGCAGCCATTGGACTGGAGCAAGGGCCGCCGATGATCAAGCGTGATGATGTGCAGCGTCGCGTAGTAATTCAGGCCAATGTTGAGAACCGTGATATGGGTTCTCTGGTTGCAGAGCTGGATCGGCGTATTCATGATGAGATTCAACTACCGCCCGGTTATACGGTGGTGTTTGGTGGTCAATTTGAGAACCAGCAGCGGGCACAGGCGCGCTTGATGATTGTAGTGCCTCTATCACTGCTGATGATTTTCCTGCTGCTCTATTTTATGTTTCACTCAATTGGACAGGCCGCGCTGATCATGCTCAATGTGCCGATGGCTCTCATTGGTGGTATTCTGGCTCTGTTCGTCTCGGGGCAATATCTCTCCGTACCATCCAGTATCGGCTTTATTGCCCTGTTTGGCGTGGCGGTGCTCAACGGTGTTGTCTTGGTTGATGCCATCAACCGCTATCGCGAAGGCGGCATTGATATTCCCACGGCGATTCGCCATGGCGCGGAGAGTCGTCTGAGGCCTGTGCTGATGACCGCCATGATCGCTGCATTGGGGCTGATTCCATTGCTGTTGGCCAGCGGCATTGGCTCGGAGATTCAGAAACCACTGGCGACTGTGGTAGTGGGAGGCCTACTCTCTTCGACACTACTGACGTTGTTTGTTCTGCCATGTTTATATCAACTATTTTCCGGAAAGGAGGCGTAACCATGAAAAAAATAGTCTGTGTGATCCCTGTTATTCTGCTGGCTGTCAGCGGCTGTAGTATGCCGATGCATCAAACTGATGGCGCGCAGCAGCGCTCTGACCATATGCAGCGTTGCCATCGCGAAGGTCATCTGCACCATAACGCTCGCAACGACCACACCCGAGCCTGTATTCAGGCTGGTGAGGAGGGTGATTGAGCCACGACCATCACCACAATCATCACCACAATCATCACCATGCACTGAATAGCGCCTTCTGGCTGACGGCGCTGTTTGCCGGCGTGGAGCTGATCGGTGGTTGGATGGCCAATTCGCTGGCGCTGCTGGCGGATGCTGGGCATATGATCTCCGACGTGGCGGCGCTTGCTCTGGCGCTGTTTGCCGGGCGGATTGCGCGGCGACCGGCGCATCAGCAGATGACCTTCGGCTACGGCCGCGCCAAGGTGTTGGCAGCGCAGGTGAATGGGTTGATGCTCTGGTTTTTGAGCGGCTGGATTGTCTGGGCGGCCGTGGGGCGCTTGGCCGATCCACCGCCGGTGCAGGGGGCGACGGTGCTCTGGATTGCCGCCATCGGTCTGGGTGTGAATCTGCTAATGATGCGCTGGCTGCATGGTGGACATACACACGATCTCAATCTCCGCGCCGCCTACTGGCATGTGCTGGGCGATGCCCTCGGATCGGTGGCGGCGCTGGTCGCCGGTGGTGTGATTCTCTTGACCGGCTGGATGCCGATTGATCCAATCCTCTCCTTTGTGGTGGCGGTGATTCTTATCTGGGGCGGTTGGCGGCTGGTGCGCGACACCACGCTGGAGCTGATGGAGGCGGTGCCGGGCGAACTGGCGCCGGAGACGATCCGCCAACAGCTGCAGCAGACCGAGGGGGTGGTCGATGTCCACCATATCCACCTCTGGCGGCTGCCGACCGGCACGCTGGCCATCTCCGCCCATATTCAGGTGGCCACCATGCAGACGTGGCCGGCTTTATTGGCGCGATTGATTGCCGATTTGCAGCAGCAGGGCATCGAACACGCCACATTGCAGCCGGAGGTCATGTCGAGTGATGTCAGTCAACGGAGCTGCAGCTGCGAATAGCTCACCCGTCTAGGAGTCTGTGTTCATGATTGCAAACTATGAATAGCGACTCAGGTCACCCAACGATTCATACTACGATTAACGTAACTCTTGAGTAACAAGTATTTCTTGGAGTGCTGCTTCCAATGGTATGGTAGAAAAACAGGTCGCCTCCTGCGTGATATGTGATTTCATTGAAACTTCATGTTCGTTCGCCTAGTGTCCGCCGCATGTTTGCTCGCGGGATTCAACGTAGGTTTGTTCGACTGCTGACGCTGCTGTTTGCGGCGCAAGTGGTGGCAGGCGGCTTCTGCTTGATGAGCGCGCAGGCGCATGAGCTGAATCTTGCCATGCACGCGATGGATCACTCGGCATCAAGTATGCCGGAGATGCATGCCGGCTGCACGGCCAACGCCTCTCAGTCGGATAGTTCTCAGCACACAGCACACGACGATGGTTGCTCTCATTGTAATCAACCGACTGCGATGACGGGCAACCTGCATACGTTCCAGTTTGCGGATATTGGTGTACTGGCGCAGCCGATCACGTTGATTGATGTTACCACCCTGCATCCGGTTCATACCGGATTTTACGCGCAGCGCACGCCCACCGGGCCGCCGCGCTCTTCCTCCCTCCTCTTCACCATTACCCAACGCATCCGCGTTTGATTCTTCCGTTTCTCTGATACCACGGCGCTGACGCGCTGTGGTGCACGTGTTTGTGCCTGTTGGCCTGCGCGTGCGCATCCAAAACGCGGAGAGATGGAATCATGCATATCCCCAAACAAGCTCGGTTATGGCCGGCAATATTGATCCTTTCAACCACATGTGCGATCGTGACGGCGCAGGCCGATACGCTATCGCTGGCGCAAGCAGAGAAGCTGGCGATTGCGCATAATCCGGCGCTGGCGGCGACAGCCAAGCGCGCCGAGGCGATGGCGCAGATCCCTTCGCAGGTTGGTGCTCTGCCCGACCCGAAAATCTCGTTCAAAGCACTGAACCTGCCGGTCGATAGTTTCTCCACCACGCAGGAGAATATGACGCAACTGCAGTTCGGCTTCTCGCAGGCGCTGCCATTCCCCGGTAAATTAGCGCTCAAGTCCGAAGCGGCCGCCTTCATGGCCGAAGCGGCGCTGCATCATCAGCAGGAGTTCCGCCTGATCCTGCTGCGCAATACGCGCATCCACTGGTGGAACCTCGCCTACCTCGACAGAGCGCTGAGCATCATCCAGCGCAACCAGAAGCTGCTGCGCAACTTGGTCAAGATTGCCGACACCAAATATAAGACCGGCAAGGGGCTGCAGCAGGATGTGCTGCTGGCGCAGCTGGAGCTCTCCAAGCTGTTGGAACGTGAGATGAAGCTGCAGGCCGCCCGTGTACGCGAGGCAGCGACCCTCAATGCATTGCTGGGGCGCGCAGCCGATACCCCCGTTCAGATACCGGCACTGCATAGAACCGATCTCGAAGAGCTGACGCCGCATCATCAACAGCTGGACACGATGCACTCAGAGGTGAGCGCACTCAAACAGTGGGCGCATCAACACCGCCCCATGTTGCAGGCCATGCAGAATCGCGTGCAGGCGGCCGACCGTATGACCGAACTGGCGCAGCGGGACTACTACCCCGATTTCACTGTCGGCGCCGCCTACGGGTTGCGGCAGGGGGTGAATCCGGCCAGCGGTAAGACGCGGCCCGATTTCGCCTCGATCATGCTGAGTATGAGCCTGCCGCTCTACAGCGACCGCAAACAGGATCGCGCGCTCGATCAACGCAGAGCGGAAACCGCGCGGGCGCAATTTTCACTGCGCGATGCAATCAACCAAGTCGATGCCGAGATCGATCGCGCTGCCTCTGATCTCAATATTGCCCGCAAACAGGTGGTGCTCTTCGATCAGGGCATCCTGCCGCAGGCGCGCCAAACCACCGCCTCGATGCTGGCCGGCTATCAGGTTAACAAGGTGGACTTCCTTAACTTGGTTCGCGCCCAACTCAATGAGTTCAATATGGATATTCAGTACTGGAAACAGGTTTCAACACTCTATCAAGCCAAAGCACGGCTGGCTGCCGCTGCCGGCAAAGCAGATCTCGAACAGGAGCTCACCGCCCATGAATAAGATTCTATTGACCATCATCACCCTCGCTATCGGTACCGCCGGCGGCTACTTCATCGCCGACATGCGAGCCCCTCACGACACATCAAGCAACAGCAGAGCGGAAAAAGCACAAGGCGACGGCCCATGCGCCAACGGTGCGCAGCCGCTGGCCTGGCGCAATCCGATGAATCCGGCCATCACCAGTCCGACACCTACCAAAGACTCGATGGGCATGGACTATGTGCCGGTCTGTGCGGATGGCGGCAGCGGCAGCAACGCACCGGCCGGCACGGTCACCATCGACCCGACGGTGACGCAGAATATGGGTGTACGGGTGAGCGAGGCCAAGCTGCAGAAGCTCTCGCGCCAGATCACCACGGTGGGGCGCATCACCTACGATGAGACCCGTCTGGTGACACTCCATCCGAAGGTCGAGGGGTGGGTTGATCGCCTCTTTGTCGATACGACCGGCGCCGTGGTCGATAAAAACACCATGCTGCTCTCCTTCTATTCACCGCAGCTGGTGGCCACGCAGGAGGAGTACCTGCTGGCGCTGGCCAACTGGCAGAAGCTGAAAAACAGTCCCTATGCCGACATCCGTGACGGTGCCAAACGGCTGCTCGACTCGTCGCTCGATCGGCTGCGCTTTTTCGATGTCGCCGAGCATCAGATCCGAGCGTTGAAGACAACACGTAAGGTACGCAAAAGCATGCATATCCACTCGCCAGCAGCGGGCGTAGTCACCAAGGTCGGCGTGCGTGAGGGCGCGCATGTCACGCCTGCCTCCGAACTCTACAAAATTGCCGATCTCTCCCGTGTCTGGGTGCTGGCCGACCTGTATGAGTATGAGATCGGTTGGGTGAAAGAGGGTGATACGGCCACCCTGCGCATCGCATCGCTGCCGGGTCGCCAATTCACCGGTAAAATCACCTACATTTACCCCTATCTCGATCCGAAAACGCGCACCAACAAGGTGCGTATCGAGTTCGACAATCCGGATGGCCTGTTCAAACCCGACATGTTCGGTGATGTCACCATTGCCGCCAGCCGTGCGAAGTCGGGAATCTATGTGCCTGAAGAGGCGGTATTGATCACTGGCAAGAAGACCCACCTCTTTGTGCAGACAAAAGCGGGGCAGTTTGAACCGCGCACGGTGCAGACCGGTACGCGCAGTGACGGTTTGATCGAGATTCTCTCCGGTGTCAAAGCCGGTGAACTGGTGGTGACCAGCGGCCAGTTCCTGATCGACTCCGAATCCTCCATCCGTGAAGCGGCAGCCAAAATGGTGCCGCCCAAAGCAACGCCTGCGGCGGCGCAGGAGATGAACATGGATGACATGGATATGGGGAGTGGGTCAGGTGTGAAGGGTAAGGCGTCAGGCGTGAAGGGTGAGGCGTCAGGCGTGAGGGGTGAGGCGTCAAGCGTGAGGGGTGAGGCGTCAAGCGTGAGGGGTGAGGCGTCAGGCGTGAAGGGGTCGGCGCAATGATTACCCTCGCCTTACCCCTAACCCCCTCACGCCTCACCCCTCACCTGCGGAGCAAATCATGATCGCCAACATCATCAACGCCAGTCTGCGCAATAAATTCATGGTGCTGATCTTCACCGCACTGCTGGTGGCCGCCGGCGGATTCGCGGTGAAGAACATCTCCCTCGATGCCATCCCCGACCTCTCCGATGTCCAGGTGATTGTCTTCACCAAATATGCAGGTCAGGCACCGCAGGTGGTGGAGGATCAGGTCACCTATCCGCTCACCACTTCCATGCTCGCCGTACCGCACGCCAAGGTGGTGCGCGGCTACTCCTTCTTCGGCTTCTCGGTGGTCTATATCATCTTCGAGGATGGCACCGATATGTACTGGGCGCGCTCGCGGGTGCTGGAGTATCTGAACTATGTCGCCGGTCGCCTGCCTGCCGGTGTCACCCCGTCACTGGGGCCGGATGCCACCGGTGTTGGCTGGGTCTATGAGTATGCGCTGGTCGATAAGAGCGGCCAGCACGACTTGGCCGAGCTGCGCTCGATTCAGGACTGGTACATGCGTTATGCGCTACAGACGGTGAACGGCGTCTCCGAAGTCGCCTCCATCGGCGGTTTCGTGAAGCAGTATCAAGTCGAAGTCGATCCCAACGCGCTGGCCGAGTACGGCATCCCACTCTCCAAAGTGAAGCACGCGATCAAACGCTCCAACAATGATGTCGGCGGCCGCCTCATCGAGATGGGTGAAACCGAATATATGGTGCGCGGCAAGGGGTATCTGAAAGGGATTGCGGATCTCCAGTCCATCCCTATCGGTGTCGATCAGCACGGCACACCGATTTTGCTGCGCGATGTGGCGCATATCCATCTGGGTCCGGAGCTGCGCCGTGGACTGGCTGACCTCAATGGCGAGGGCGAGGTGGCCGGTGGCGTGATTATTATGCGCTTCGGCGAAAATGCGCTGAAAACCATCGAGGCGGTACGTGAGAAGCTCGATGAACTGAAAGCGGGGCTGCCGGAGGGTGTGGAGATTGTGCCGACCTATGATCGTGGTGGTCTGATCGAACGTGCCGTAGAGAATCTGAAAGACAAACTGATCGAGGAGTTTCTGGTCATCTCGCTGGTCTGCATGCTCTTTTTGATGCATGCGCGCAGTGCGCTGGTGGCGGTGATTGCGCTACCGCTGGGCGTGTTGATCGCCTTTATGCTCATGCAGTGGCAGGGGTTGGCGGCCAACATTATGTCGCTGGGCGGTATCGCCATCACACTCGGTGCCATGGTCGATGGTGCGGTGGTGCTCATTGAGAATGCGCACAAACATTTGGAGCAGGCATTGCATGAAAAACAGCGGCAATATGATTTATTGACCGCAGCACAGGTTGACGACCCTGCCGTCATTCCCGCGCAGGCGGGAATCCAGCCTGTGGATGATAGATCAAACGTTATGGACTCCCGCTTTCGCGGGAGTGACGAAATTAAAACAGCTGAACGCGGGGAGGTGAAGCTGACCACAGCGGAGCGCTGGGCAGCCATCGGTCGCGCATCGCGGGAAGTGGGGCCGGCGCTGTTCTTCTCGCTGCTGATCATCACCGTCTCCTACATGGCGATCTTCACCTTGGAGGCGCAGGAGGGGCGGCTGTTCAAACCGCTCGCCTTTACCGCCACCTACGCCATGCTCGGCTCGGCTGTGCTGGCGATCACGTTGGTGCCGCTGCTGATGGGCTGGTTTATTCGCGGCAAGGTGATGCCGGAGAAGAAGAATCCGGTCAACCGCGCCCTGCAGTGGGCGCATGGGCCGGTACTATCAACCGCGCTACAACACCGCTGGCTGACACTACTGCTCGCCATCGGCCTGCTCGCCTCGATGGCGGTGCCGATCTCCAAGATCGGTTCGGAGTTCATGCCGCCGCTCGATGAGGGGGACATCCTCTATATGCCGACCACCTTCCCCGGCATCTCGATCACCAAGGCGAAAGAGCTGCTGCAGCAGACCGACAAGATTCTCAAAACCTTCCCCGAAGTGCAGTCAGTATTCGGCAAGGTGGGACGGGCGGAGAGTGCAACCGACGCCGCGCCGCTGGCGATGATCGAGACCATTGTGCGCCTCAAACCAAAGTCGGCATGGCCCGATCCGGAGAAGAGCACCCGCGCACTGATGCAGGAGATGGATGCCGCCATCAAGTTCCCGGGCGTGGCCAACGCCTGGACCTATCCGATCAAGACACGCATCGACATGCTCTCCACCGGCATCAAGACACCGATCGGCATTAAAGTCTCCGGACCCGATCTGAATGTGCTGCAGGATGTAGGTAAAGATATTGAGCGAGCAGTGAAAACGCTGCCGGAGACCACCTCGGCGTTCAGTGATCGCGCAGCCGGTGGCTACTATCTCGATATCGATATTCAGCGCGATCAGGCGGCGCGCTACGGGCTGACCATCGGCGATATCGAGGATGTGATCCAGTCGGCCATCGGCGGCATGAATGTGACCCAGACGGTGGAGGGGCTGGAGCGCTATCCGGTTAATCTGCGCTATCCGCGCGACTACCGCAGCGATCCGGAGGCGCTGAAACGGGTACTGATTCCGACCCCGACCGGTGCCCAGATCCCGCTGGTTGCCGTCGCCGATATCCGCGTGCTGCGCGGCCCGCCGGTGATCAAGACAGAGAACGCCAAGCCCAACGCCTGGATCTATGTCGATATCAGCTCCAGCGATATTGGCGGCTATGTCGCCAAGGCCAAACAGGTGATTCGCGATCAGGTGAAGCTGCCGGCCGGCTACACGCTGGAGTGGTCGGGGCAGTTTGAGTACATGGAGCGGGCGGCGGCGAAGATGCGCATCGTCATTCCGGCCACCCTGCTGCTGATCTTCCTGCTGCTCTACTTCAACTTCGGCAACCTGATGGCGCCGGTGGTGGTGATGATGAGTGTGCCCTTCTCACTGATCGGCGGCTTCTGGTTGGTCTGGTATCTCGGCTTCAATCTCTCCGTGGCAGTGGCGGTCGGCTTTATCGCGCTGGCCGGTGTGGCGGCGGAGATCGGTGTGCTGGTGCTCACCTTCATCGATCAGGAGGTGGCGGCCAAACGCGCTGAACAGGGCGGTAAGTTGACGGTTCAGGCGCTGCGCGAGGCGGTGCAACACGGCGTGGCCAAGCGTGTGCGTCCCATCGCCATGACCGCCACCGCCACCACCGCCGGACTGGTGCCGATTCTGCTCGGTTCCGGCACCGGCTCCGATGTCATGCAACGCATCGCCGCCCCCATGGTCGGCGGCATGATCACCACCACCCTGCTCAGTCTGATTGTCCTGCCGGTGATCTACGGGATGATCTTACAAATCAAAGAGCGCAAGCTGATCGCATCAGCATCGCAAGGAGGAGAATGATATGAAACAGATCGCAATCAGCATCGCTATCGCAGCCACGTTGGCGAGTGCGCCAGCGGCATGGGGTGCGGAAACAGTGCACCGTATCCATGGCGTACATTTTGATGGACCACTACACCACGCCGACCGCGCTAGGCGCGATGCAAGGCTCGCTCAGCATCCAGAGCGTGATCGGAAGACGCAGAAAACAGAGACCGGAAAGAAAACGGAGGAGAAGCAATGAAACAGTTGGGATGGATCGTGCTGGCCACGTTGACATTGGCCGGTTGCAACAATCAAAGCGACACGGCTGTGCCCACATCTGCACCCACATCTGCACCCACATCTGCACAAACGCCGGCCCAGCAGACGCGCATGGCAGCCCAGACCCCCGTGGTCATCTACAAATCACCCAGCTGCAAATGTTGCACCGCCTGGGCTGATCATCTGCGCGATCACGGTTTCAAGGTGACTGTCCATCAACGTGAGGATATGGATGCAGTGAAGACGCAGTTCGGCATCACCCAGCCGCTCGCCTCCTGCCATACCGCCCAAATTGGTGGTTATATCATCGAGGGGCATGTGCCGGCGGATGATGTGGTGCGACTGCTGCAGACGCGCCCTGATATTGCTGGCCTGACTGCGCCGGGCATGCCGATGAAATCACCCGGCATGCAGCCGTCCGGACTACCACCGAAGGGATACCAAGTACTCGCCTTTGACAAAGCGGGACACACCACGGTGTTCCATAGTTATTGAGGCCGATCATGCAAGCAAGGTACTGGTTGCCACTGCTCCTGCTGCTGACTGCATGCACAGCGAGTGAACAGCCACAGCAGCCGACGCATCCTGTCAAAGACAAACCAATGCCCAGCTTCCAGATGCAGACACTCGACGGCAATCTGGTCAACAGCCATGCA
>JALUXN010000100.1 GCA_027018975.1 Mariprofundaceae bacterium
GCTCTTTCTCCTAGCCGGCATCATCTCCTACTCCGGTGTGAGCAACAAAGAGCAGGCGACAATCCAGCAACAGAAAGCAGAGATTGCAAAACTCAACCAGCAGATCGCCACACTGAAGCAGGAGTATGAGCAAAAACTGAGCCTTGCGCAGCAGCAGAAGCGCAAACTGGCCGCAGAGGCCAAACGGCACATCCACGCCATCAATCAGATGGTACGCCAGCAACTCCAAGCAATCGAGAAAGCCACCGCCGAGCGGCAGCGGGAGATCGACGCGTTAAGCAGCCGTCCGTCAGATTAACGTCTGACGCAAAAAACTATTCATTCCTGCGCCCGCATCATCACGTGCATTTTTTTCCAGCGTTTGCAACGCCATACCCACACAGATTTTCGCTATCTAACAGACATGTGGAATATGCTAGGATGAAACCACGGAGTACACAGAGTTTCTCAGAGTAAAATATCAATACACCCAGTCATTACTCTGTGTAACTCTGCGCCCTCTGTGGTAAAACAATTCTCTTCCATCTCTACATTCCGCGCCACCTGTCATTTCCGTCATCCCCAAGGATTTATCGGGAATCCGCGTATCCATAGATCCTCGATAGGAGACCTCGAAGATGACGGGACAGGTGTTTTCCGCAAGCCCCAAACCGCCTACTTTTCGATCAGCAGCAGGTGTTTGTTATTGTCCGTCGGTTCATTGGAGAGCACCTTGTACCCCTGCTCCTCACATGAGCGCGGCACATTCTCCAGCGGCTCACCCTCGTTCAGCAACACCTCCAGCTGTTCGCCGTCACTCATCTTGGCCAGCTGCAGCTTCACCTTCACAAAGGTCATCGGGCAGGTTTCATTGGTAATATCGAGAAAGTGTTTCATCCGGACCATCCTTAAATGAAGATAATGTGCGCATCTTCCGAATCGTTGAGGAATGTCGCCACGCCGACCACATCCTGCACCTCTTCGATCATATCGCTCTTTTCGACCTCGAGAATATGCATTGCCATTTCGCATGCCACAATCCGCACACCGAGCGCATGCGCCGCCTCAACCAGCTCCGGCAGGGTGGCGACGTTGTGCTGCTTCATCATGCGGGTCATCAACTTCGAGCTGGCGCCGAAAAAGTTGAGCCGCGAGAGTGGCAGATGATTCAATCCACCCATTAAAAAGTTGAACGCTTTGGCGAGGATGCTCTTGCCGGTTGCAGCGCGCCCCTTGTTCTTCTTCAGCGCATTCAGTCCCCAGAAGGTAAAAAACAGCGTCACTTCGCGATTGGTCGCCGCTGCCCCCGTAGCAATGGTGAATGCCGCCACCATCTTATCGAAATCGCCGGAAAAGCAGACGATGGAGATCTTCTTTTTGTTGGCTGGAATATTCATCAACACCTCTCTTCGCAGCGCGCCAGCATCGTTGCCAGCAGCCGCATCGGTAGTCCGATCACATTATCCAGCGGCCCATCGATACGATCGATAAAGCTCGCCGCCCCGCCCTGAATCGCATAACCACCCGCCTTGTCCAGCACATCGTTATGCGCCAGATAGCAGTCGATCTCCGCCTCGCTCAGTGCGCGAAAATGCACTGTGGTGGCGCAGTGATCCACCCACACCTGCGCACCCTGCCGCACACAGAGGCCGGTTGTCACCGTATGTGTGCGCCCGGAGAGTTGTTGCAGCATCACTCTCGCCGCCGACAGATCGGCTGGCTGCCCGAGCAGTTGATCATCAATTGCCACCAACGTATCCGCAGCCACGATCACCTGATCTTCAAGCTGACCCACACATGCTGCCGCCTTCTCCCGGCTCAATCGCTCCACCAGCGCCACCACCGATTCACCGGCACGCGCCGATTCATCAATCTGCGACGGCTTCACCTCCACCACATATCCGACACTCTTCAACAACATCAGCCGGCGCGGCGAACGCGAGGCCAATATCAACCGCCGAGTCATGGTTTCGTATGCGGAGAGAGCTGCTTCGCACCACCCTGCTGATGCTCAACCACCACCCCGCCCGGCAGCAGGGCGACTGTCACATACTCATGGCTCAATGCCGCCATATTGCGTGCCAGCTGGTGCTGATCCTCCTGCTTGGGATTAAATGCCATATGGGTGATGCCGGCAATCTTCTTGCGGAACATCGCCACATCATCCATCGCCGGCGGCAACGGCAGCACATCACGGCGGGTCACCAGCAGAGTGCGCGCAGGCCACTGACTGGCGGCAAGAAACGGCCCATTACCCGCCTTCTCCGCCGCCTGTTCCAGTACAGCAATCACCATATCGGTGTCGCTTTTCAGCTGGATGCCGCGCAGGCGATAACTATTTTTCGCCGTGTTGGTAGCCACCACCACAATCAACATACTCAGCAGCAGCACCAGACCGCGCTGCCCCACCACGCCCCGCCAGCCAATCTGCTCATTGAGTTTAATCAGCAGCGGCACGCCGAGATAGAGCGTCATCGTCCAGTAGATCAACACCCACGCATGATCAGCATGCAGCGCTCCTATGGCACTGGCGAGAATCAGCATCAGCGCCGTGCGGTCGATCTCCAGCCGCTCCGCCAACAACGATCCCAACGCCGCAAACAGGCCAAGGTTGGCGATAATCAGACCAATCCCCCAACTATCCGACAGATGCAGCAACGATGAGCTGAGCAGCGCATCGGAGAGTATGCGCAACGGATTCACCGCTGCCGGCTCAATGCCATACCAGCCCCAGCGCAAAAACAGCATCAGCGCCGTCACCAGCAGCAGCGAGATCAACATCCGCTTCGCCTTGGCACTCTCCTGCCGCTCCCGATACCAGCGCCACATCAGCGCCAGCGGCACCGCCACTCCCATCGGATGCAGGCTGACAGCCAGCGCACAGATCAAAACCTG
>JALUXN010000101.1 GCA_027018975.1 Mariprofundaceae bacterium
TACGCCGGCAAGGGTGTGCCGGAGGGCAAGGTGAGTCTCGGTATCCGTTTCACCCTGCAGGATGCCAAGCGCACCCTGACGCAGGAGGACTCCGACGCTGCCTCCAACGCCATCATCGCCGCCATGGAGAAACGCTTCGGCGCGCCACTGCGCGGATGATGTGAGGCGGTTTTTCTCGTGTTAGCCGGTGTGGATGAGGTGGGGCGCGGGCCGCTGGCTGGTCCCGTGGTCACGGCGGCGGTGATTCTGGCGCCGGATGATCCCCTGTTGGGCAGCTATCGCGACTCCAAGAAGGTGGCTGAAAAGAAGCGGCTGAAGCTCTATCACCACATCCGACGCCATGCCGTCGCCTATTCGGTGGCGATGGCGACGGTGGCCGAGATCGATCATCTCAACATCCTGCACGCCACCATGCTGGCCATGCGGCGGGCGGTGGAGGGGCTGCCGACGCCGCCGGCGCGGGTGGTGGTGGATGGCAATCGCGTACCCGATCTGGCCTGCCCTGTTGAAGCGGTGGTCGGTGGCGATGATGCGGTGCAGGAGATCGCTGCCGCTTCCATTGTTGCCAAAGTGATCCGCGATCGCATGATGGCCATGCTCGATGCGCAACACCCCGGCTACGGCCTCGCCAAACACAAGGGGTACGGCACCAAACAGCACATGGATGCGCTGCAACAGCGCGGTCCGACAGTGATTCACCGCCGCTCTTTTGCACCGGTTGCGCGGCTGTTATAAGGTTGCCACGTAACTGTTCAGATCGAACAAACCATGGGCGATCTGAACAGTTCCAGCACGTAGCTGAGTAGTTACGTTGCTACCAACATTGACGGGGGGTATGGCATGCGTCTTATGAAATTTTTATCGCTGTTGTTCGTAGTGTTGGCGGGCGCAGCCTGTTCGGACTCGACACCGCATCACGATGCATCGCGGCCGCTGGTGAATATCGGCCGCTTGATCTGCGGCGGTCACCTCTCGCTGGCGGTGGTGGAGAGCCGCTATCAGGATGATCTCCCCTTTCACCTCAAAACGATCCAGAACCATGATTGGAACGATGTGATTCGCGATCTGAAAAGCGGCAAGCTGATGGGAACCTTCATCCTCTCACCGCTGGCGATGCAGATGATCCGCAATGGCCTGCCGGCCAAGATTGTCATGATGGCCGATCGCAACGGCAACGGCTTTGTCCTCTCGAACAAGTTTCAACATATCGAAGATTTGAAGGGAAAACATGCCATTATCGCGGTGCCGCACCGCTACTCGCAGCACCATGTGCTGCTCTATCTGGCGCTGAAAAAGCATGGTGTGCCGTACCGTGACGTGAAGGTGCTGGCGATGCCGCCGCGCGATATGATCAACTCCTTGCGGCGCGGAGAGATTGACGGCTTTGTGGTGGGCGAGCCGGAGGGGAACCGCTCGCTGTCGCTCGGCGTGGGGCATATGGTGGCGATCTCGCCACAGATCTGGAAAGATCATCTCGACCACGTCTTTCTGGTGACCGATGCGTTCATTCACGATCACCCCGATCAGCTGCAGGCGCTAATCACGGCGCTGAAGCGGGGTGGCACGTTCATTGAGCAGCATCCGCACGAGGCGGCGGTGATGGGTGAGGATTACACCGGTGCCAGCGCGGCTGTCTTTGAACAGGTGTTGACGACGCCGCCGGAGTGGATCGATTACTCCGACATGATGCCCTCCGACCAGCGTATCCATGATATGGCGGCGGTGATGGTTGAGATGGGGCTGTGGAAAGATATACCGGCCAATCTGGCTGACTACACCGATCAGCGTTTTATCCGCAAAGCCTCGGCTGCTGCCCAGTGATCGGGCAGCGCTAACCGGTGGCACTTTTTCAAGCTATTCCGCTTCGCAGAGCGTGGTATGCACTGGTTCTGCTTGCATCGCTGCTGCCGGCGCTGGCGCTGGCACCCTGGTTAAGTGATCAGGCGCATCACCTGTTGCTTGATCGCGCCATGTTGCGCGAACTGCTGGCGCATCAGCAGTTGGAGATGCACATCTATCTGGAGACGAAGCGGTTGGTGTCGGTGTTGCAGAACAAGTCCGACCCGATCGCTTTTTTGCTGCAGCAGGGTCATCAGGATGCCCGCATCCGCAGCTTGTTGAGCAAAATCGATGCGCGCGAGAAAGTGATCAATACCACGACCATTTACGATACGGCAGCGCATCTGCTCATGAGCAATCGCGAACAGGGGCATGTGATTGCGCCGATTGATCGACAGAGTCCGGCCTTTGTGATCGCCATGCATCAACGCGTCTTTATCGGCTCGCCAGCGCGGTTGGGCGATGGCCATTATGAGTTTGTCATCGCCGTACCGCTGATCGCCGATGGCCAGACCATGGGGGTGATGGTCAGCACCATCAATATCAACAAATTCTGGCGTTACATCAAATCGATGCTGCCCAAGCATGAAGCACGCACCTATCTGGTCGATGGCCGCGGTACGCTGTTGATTCATCAGGAGGCATCCCGCCTGCAGCAGGGGGCGCTGCTCTCGGACAAGGCCATCGTTCGCGCTCTGTTGGCGCATAAGGATTGGCACCGTAGCGACAGCTATCGCGGTTTTGAGGGTGAAGCGGTGTTCGGCATCGGCACGCATGTGCGCAATCTGCAGTGGGGGTTGATCTCCGAAATTCCGGCGTCGTCGATAATCTCACCGATTGTGTCGGTGCTGGTGACGTTGATCTTGATCGTGGTGGTGATCCATCTGCTCTTCGGGCTGGGGGCACTGCTGTTCAGCGACCGCATGCTGCGGCCGATCTCCAATCTGGCCGCCGTGATGCAGCGTGCGGCCGGTGGCGATTATCATCCGCAGATTCCCGCATCACGT
>JALUXN010000102.1 GCA_027018975.1 Mariprofundaceae bacterium
ATAGAGCGTCAGCCCGACGAAAAGGAGCAGTGCCGGCATGAGTACGGCATCCAGATGGCCAACCCAGGAAGAGAGCCCGAGCGCACCCAGCAGCACGACCAACAGCGGCGTAAAGCAGCAGAGAGCCGCGATGGCAGAGCCGGCGATGCCGGTTTTCAATAATGTTGATTTTTTCATGTGACGCTCCGTTGTTTCAGTGGCATGTTGGACAACGCGTGACCAGCCAGAGCAGTGCAGCGGCCGCCGCCAGAGCGATCACGATATTCAGCACCTTTGTGTTGCTGCCCGGCCCCTCTTGTTCGCTCACTGCTTTGAGCCTGCAATGACTGCCGGATAACCGAGATCGGTGATCGCCTGCGCAATCGCTTGGGCGGACTGTTCACGATCTTCGTAGGTGATTGTCGCCGATGCTGTTTGGAGATCAGCTGTCGCGGCGTGCACCCCCGGCATCTGCATGGCGCGGTGGCGGACAGAGATCGGGCAGGTGCCACAGGTCATGCCGGAGATGTGCAGTGTCACGCTTCTCTCCTCTGCCCAACTCTGTTGCGCCGATAGCGTCATGCATGCGGCGATGGCGGTCATCCATATGGTTTTTCTCATGCTATTCTCCTTATTGAATGAGATAGGGCAGCAGTGAAGGTGAGATCAGCAATAGCACCGCCACACCGCCCAGCAGCCAGAGTAGGATCGGTTGCTTCGGTGGGCAGCCGTTGGCCATGCACACCTTTCTCCCCTGCCAATGTTTCCACCCCGCCCAGCCAATCAGCGCGAGGGTGATGGTGGCGAAGATGGGGCGATACGGCTCCATGGCGATGAACGCGGAGGCGGAGCCGAGCCCCAGCATCACCACGATCAGCGGGCCGATACAACAGGCCGAAGCGAGGCCGCCGGCGACGATGGCGCCGATCAGCGGGGTTTTGGGTTGGGTGTTGGGATGTTGATCGCTTTTCATTTTTCCTCCATGGATTTCAGAATGGGGCATGGGTCGTCGGCCGATGATTGACCGCACTGCTCGGCCAGATCGAGCAGGGTGCGGCGGATGCGGGTGAGCTGCTCGATGCGCTCTGCGATTTCAGCCGCTTTTGATTCGGCAACCATTCGTACCTCCGCGCAGCTGCGTTCATGCGTGCTGCGCAGGGTGAGCAGTTGACCGATCTCCTCCAGCGTGAAACCGAGATTTTTGGCCTGCACGATAAACTTCAGTCGCGCCAGATCGCGTCTGCCATAATCGCGGTAGCCGGTCACCGTGCGCGCCGGCGGCGGGATCAAGCCGCGTTTTTCATAATAGCGGATGGTATCGATCGCCACGCCGCTTGTTTTGGAAAGCTCGCCAATCTTCATGGGCGAAGGATAAAGCATGGAGTATACTCCAGGGTCAAGCAGTGATTTTGCAGCGATGCGCAGGGGGTGAAAAAGCGCACTGCCATGCTACTATGGCCGCGTATTGAGATCTGCAATGAACCAGACAGTGGCAGGTGGGGCGTGCCGGGAGTGTAGTTGGGTGTGAGTGAATCTGAACAAGCCAAAAAGCGCAGCATATTGATTGTTGACGATACACCAGAGAACATCGATGTACTGGTCGCTGTACTGGGTGAAACCTATGCGATCAAAGCAGCGACCAACGGTGAACGCGCCCTCAAGATTGCCACATCCAAACATCGCCCTGATCTGATTCTGCTGGACATTATGATGCCGGAGATGGATGGCTACGAAGTCTGCCGCCGCCTGAAAGGCAACCGGCTCACCCAAGAGATCCCCGTCATCTTTGTCACCGCGATGAGCGGCAATGAGGATGAGGCGAAAGGCTTTGAGATGGGGGCGATCGACTATATCACCAAGCCGGTCAGTCCACCGATTGTACAGGCGAGGGTGCGCAATATCCTCGAGCTGCAGGCATCCAAACAGAGTGTCAAAGTCGCTCTGGATCAGACGCTGACCGGCAGTGTCGAATTGATGGCCGACCTGCTCTCGATGACCAATCCAACCGCCTTCGGCCATAGTCGCGAATTGCGGCGGCAGATGCGCAGTCTATGCGAACGCATGGGACACAAGCCGACGTGGGCTTTTGATGTGGCAGCGATGCTCTCCCAGATCGGTTGTTTATCACTGCCGGAAGAGCTGCTGGAGCGCATCTACCGCGGCGAGACCGTTTCCGAAGAGGAGCAGTCGCTCTACGACAACCACCCCGAGATGGCCAAGCGACTGCTCGAGCGCATCCCCAACCTGAGAACATCCGCACATATCATCGGCCTACTGCACAAGGATCTCAACGATCCCGAGGTGATTGAGGGCGTGCCGAAGCATATCAAGCTAGGCGCATCGATTCTGCAGAACGCCTGCGATATGCTGGAATTGGAGCAGCGCCGCAAATATACACCGCCACCCGGCGCAGCAGCCGCCCCTGCCGGCACACAAGCCGCGCGCCCCAGCGAACCGCCACTGATGCAGGAGCTGCTTGTCGATGAGATTCGTATCGGCATGCGCATTGAGGACAATATTTTAACCATCAAGGGCACGCCGTTGGTCAAGCCGGGGACAGAGGTGACCCGCGCCATCCATGAGCGGCTGCGCGCCTTCTCCGAGTCGGGCATGCTGCCCGGCGGCAAGCGCTACACCGTCACTTGGGCATAGCCGCGTAACTCTCTTGAGTAACAAAATGGTAGACTCGCCATTTTGTTGCTCAAGAGTTGCGCCACAGCTATCCGTTTTTACGCGCCGCCTTCTCATCGTGGCCGGAGATGCCGAAGCGGCGGGCGAGCTCATCGAGAATCTCCTCCGGCTGCACCCCTTTTTGCGCCAGCATCACCAG
>JALUXN010000103.1 GCA_027018975.1 Mariprofundaceae bacterium
TTGATCATCGCCGCGCAAGCGGCCACTGTGCGTGGCACATCAGGCACATGCTCGAGCACCTCCAGACAGGTCACCGCATCGTAACAAGCACAGTGATCAGCCGCCCACGACTCGGCATCGTTCTCCTCATACTGCACGGCGACACCCGATTGCTGGCTATGCAGGCGCGCCACTGCCAGCGCCTTGGGCGAGCGGTCCAGCCCCGTCACGGTCGCGCCGCGTGCCGCCATCCCCTCCGCCAACAGACCACCGCCGCAGCCGACATCCAGTATATTGCTGGAACCCAGATCAAGCTGGCTGGCGATATAATCCAAGCGCAGTGGATTGATGCGGTGCAACGGTTTGAACTTGCCGTGCGGATCCCACCACTGCTCAGCCATCGCCTCGAACTTAGCGACTTCGTGGGGGTCAAAATGGGGAGCGTTCTGCATGATCGGAAGCATGTCCACCAACCCGCGCTTAAGCAAGTCCCGAGCCCACACAGTTACGTTTTGCTGAAATTGGTCTATACTGATCTCGCGAGGGCTGGAGGGACGTATGAGCAAGCATTCGATTACACTCAATCACGCGCCGATCAGCTGGGCACTGGATGAAGGTTGGATGCGCTTTTTCGATATCCCCGCCGCCACTTTCTGGCTGAATCCTTCTCTTCTACACATTCTGCAGCCGCTGCGTGCCGAAGTTGGCGCACAGCTCTATCGTTTGCTGGTTGCCTACCACGCCAGTCAGGGCACAGCCGAGGATTATCACCAGATGGTAACAAAACTCGGCGACAATTTCCGCGATGGCTTTTTGGCATGGGGTCGGGCTGTCTCGGCGGCAGGCTGGGGTCATTTTGAGATCAAATCCATGGATATGGCGCAATCTACCGCTGTGGTGCGTGTGCAAAATCCATGGGAGCTGCGCATGCTTACAGCGGAGATGGATGCCGAGCAGTGGGGCTGTCCATTCCTGCTGGGCAAAATGATCGGCATCTTTTCCCACGCCTTCGGAGAGAACTGCTGGGCAGACGAGCGGCATATCTGCCATGCTCCGGATCAGAGCAGCATTGAATTTCATCTCTATGCCAGCGACATCAGCTGCGCGGAGGAGTTGCAACGCCTGCGGCAGGCTCGCCAGCAGGCGAAAGAGGCAAAGCTGCAGCGCATCGTCCAGATGCAGCAGCAAACACTGAAACAACTGAAGCGCTCAGAAGCCGCTTCGCGGACACTCTCATCGGCGCTGGAGCAAGCTGGTGAGTCGATCATGATTACGGATCACCACGGCGTGATCGAATATGTGAACCCGGCGTTCACACAGATTACCGGATACAGCGCCGCCGAGGCGACCGGACAGACTCCGCGCATCCTCAATAGCGGCAATCAGCCGCCGCACTTCTACCAGCAGATGTGGGGCACCATTACCCAAGGAAAAATCTGGCGTGGCAAGGTGATCAACAAAAAACGCGACGGCACTTGCTACCCGGTCATCCTCACCATATCACCGATTGTCGATGAGCAGGGCGTCATCACCCACTACATCGGCTTGCATGCCGATCTGACAGTTCAAACGCAGTTGGAGAAGAAGCTCTATCAGGCTCAGAAGATGGAGGCGATCAGCATCATGATCGGCGGCATTGCGCACAACTTTAACAACCTGCTGGCAGGCATCACCGGCAACCTCTATCTGGCGCAGCAGAGCGGCGCGGACGATGAGCGTCTGCATCAGCGTCTGCACAACATCGAATCGCTCACCAGTCGGGCGGCTGAAATCATCCAGCAGATGCTGACATTCTCACGCCAGGGCATCATGCAGCGGCAACGCTTCTCGTTCACTGCCCTGCTGGAGGAGACCATGAGCATCATCTGCGCCACTAGGCCTGACCATCATGCGCAAATCCGCCGCTACATCTGCGCCAACACCCTGCCTATCGAGGGCGACGCCAACCAATTGAAGCAGGTGATCATCCATCTGTTGCAAAATGCCAGCCACGCTGTGGAGGGGGCAAGCGATGCCGCAATCACCGTGCGCCTTGAGCCGCTGCAGACGAACGCAACATTTTTTGCGACCCACCCCACCTTGCAGCGTGGCGACTATCTCCATCTCAGCGTAGAGGATAATGGTCATGGGATCGACGAATCGGAAAAGCCCCACCTATTTGAGCCCTTCTTCACCACCAAGCCGCCGGATAAAGGAACCGGCCTCGGACTGTCGATGGCCTTCGGAGCGGTGCAGTCGCATCGCGGCGGTATCGAATTTGAGAGCGCACCGGGTCAGGGCGCGACCTTTCACGTCTATCTGCCGTTAGTCGCTGAGCCGCAGAGTGCGGCGGCGCAGGCGGAAGCGGCTCCGATTGCGGGCGGCAATGAATGGATTCTGCTGGCTGATGATGAACCATCCGTGCGCGAGACCTGCACGATTATTCTGGAGGATATGGGCTACAGGATAGTCGCTGCGGCGGATGGACGACAGGCAGAAGCGCTGTTTGAAGCCAATCAGGAAAAAATCGCGCTGGCCATTCTGGATGTCGTGATGCCCTACTGTTGCGGCACAAAACTGGCTGTCAAACTCCGCCGTCTCAAGCCAGCGCTGCCGGTGATCTTCATGACTGGCTACGATCGTCAACAGATTATCGGCGAAGACGATGGATTGCGCGACAGTGAAATCTGCACCAAGCCGGTCGATTACGATGCGCTCAACCGCACCATTCGCCGCATGCTCGCATCGGATCAAGAAGGAGATCAAACAAGAACGTAATTATTCAGCTACATACTGGAACTGTTCAGGTCGCCCATGGTGTGTTCGATAGCAAGGCGAAAAGGCGCAGTGTGCTATTGCACATGAGCATGTTCAACGCAGCTAGCGGGCAAACCGTGGGATGAGCTGAACAGTTACACAGGCGCGTAACTATTCGTCGCCCCAATCATCATCGCTCCAGCCGTCATCCTGCTGGAGCGGGTTGGCCGGGGGGTGACCGTCGTAGATCAGATATTCACGATTCTGACGCCACGCTTCGCGTGTGAACACATACGGATCCAGCGCCAACTCATCCCGCATATTTGAGGCCTCCAGCAATCGCGCACGCTTATCGACATAATTCAGCGCCGTGAGCGGTATGGCGACATAGGGCGCCAGTGTCAGGCCGATCCAGAAGAGCGGATTGGTCACCGTACTGGTGACCAAGTCAGGTGTATCACGCACCGAGTTGGGCCCCAATAGCGGATAGACAATATATGCCCCCTGCCCGGCACCCCAGACGCCCAGCGTTTGACCAAAATCCTCATTGTGGCGCGGCAAGCCCATCGATGAGGCGACATCCACCAAACCGCCGATACCGAGCGTGGTATTGATAAAGAAGCGGCCGAGATCCTGAAATCCCTGTCCACCCTTACCCTGCAGGAAATCATTGAGCACGGTGTTCAGCTCTTTGGCGTTATCGAAAAAGTTGGAGACCATGGTGCGCGCCGGCTTCGGCACCACGTAATTATAGCCCTGTGCAACCGGTTTCAGCGTCACCCGGTCGATGCTGTCATTGACCTTGTCGGTGACCCGGTTGACCGGCTCCAGCGGATCATAGTGATTCTCCTGTGTGGCGCAGCCACCCAGCATCATCAACGCCAGCACTATCCAGAGGGTTCGTCTCATGCGCGGCAATTATGCATAAGCCCGCCGCGTTTGCATTGAACAATTGCCCTCACGGGCAGGGATTGGGAAAGCGGCGGTGGATCGCCTCGATCTGTTCCACACAGGCATCTGGCAACTGTAGCTCGACGCTGGCCAGATTGGATTGCAACTGCGCCATGCTGGTCGCGCCGATGATGGTGGCGGTGACAAACGGCTGCTGGCGGATGAAGGCGAGCGCCATCTGTGCCGGATCGAGCGCAAACTCCGCTGCCAACGCCACATAGGCGACTGTCGCCTGCTCCGCCTGTGCGTTGCTATAGCGGGTGTAGTGCGGAAACAGCGTCAAGCGCGCGCCGGCCGGCTGCCGGCCATGCAGATATTTGCCCGCCAACACGCCGAACGCCAGCGGCGAATAGGCCAGCAGTCCGACCGCTTCGCGGCACGCCACCTCCGCCAGCCCGATCTCAAATGAGCGGTTGAGCAGATTGTAGGGGTTCTGAATCGAGACGATGCGCGGCAGACTCTGTTGCTCCGCCAGACGCAGATGCTGCATCACGCCCCAAGCTGTCTCATTCGACACACCGACCGCGCGCACTTTGCCGCTCTCCACCAATATCTCCATGGCGCGCAGCGTCTCCTCGATCGGCGCGCCCGCCGCCTCGCGCGCATCCTGATGCTGATAGCCGAGTTTACCGAAAAAATTGGTGCTGCGATCCGGCCAGTGGGTCTGGTAGAGGTCGAGATAATCGGTCTGCAGCCGGCGCAGCGAATCTTCACAGGCGCGGATGATATTGTGGCGATCCAGATGCGCCTTACCATCGCGGATATGCGGACACCAGTCAGTCGGCCCGCACACCTTGGAGGCCAACACTACATCATCCCGCCGGCCGCTCTGCGCCAGCCATGCACCGATAATCTCCTCGGTGCGCCCATAGGTCTCCGCGCGCGGCGGAATGGCGTACAGCTCCGCCGTATCGAGGAAATTCACCCCGTGATCGAGCGCGCAATCGATCTGCGCGAACGCCTCCTGCGGCGTGTTCTGCTCACCCCAGGTCATCGTACCGAGGGCAATCTCAGAGACTTGAATATCCGAACGCCCCAGCGCGTGATACTTCATACCGCACCGCCGTTGTAGATCGCGCCCTGGCGCGCCGCATAATCGCGCAACACGGCTACCGCCGCCGCCCGCTGCAGACCGCTCGCCACCGCAATCCCGCGCGCCCGCAGCGCCGCCTGCCAGTCGGTCGGCTTCGCTCCCTCATCAAATCCGATGGCGCGCGCATCGGCATCGCACGCCGCCGAGACCAGCCGATTCACTCCCGACCACGGAATCGCACCGGCACACATCGCGCACGGCTCACAGCTGCTCACCAACTCAAAGCCGGCATCGCTTGCCTGCGCCAGATCAAAGCAGCCCAGCGCTGCCTGCGCCATACTCAGTGCCACCATCTCGGCATGCGCCAGCGAACAGTGGCTGGTCACCACCAGATTCACACCGACCGCCACCAGCCGATGATCCGCCCGGTCAAACAGCGCCGCACCAAACGGCCCGCCGCTCCCCTGCTCGACATTCATGCGCGACAACTCGATCGCCAGATCGACCCGCGCGCTCTGTGCCGGAAAGCAGTCCGGCAGATCGGCCTGCCACGCTGCCACCCAATCCGGCAGCGCAATCGCAAATGTTGTCGGCAGCGCGCACGATGTCGGCACAGCCGCCATCTACCCCAGACCAGCGCAGCAGCCACCACTGCCACAGGCCGGCGCACTATCGCAGGGCGCCGCACCACAAGCGGTATCGGCCATCCCCGAACCCACAGCATGGGCGGAGATCAATTTCTGCAGCTGTTCACTGCCACAGTGCGGGCAAACCACCTGCTCTCCGCGCCGCACCAATGTCTCAAACTCTGTGTCACACTGATCACAACGATATTCATAGATCGGCATCGCAACCTCCTTCACGTTTTGCTCGCACATTCACGTCAGCGGCCTCCAACTGTATCGCTGCCCATTGTGACTTCAACCACGCCGGTGAACATGTCAGAGTCGGCGCATGATCACTTCTGCAACACAATCTTCTGACACACAATCCTACCGCGTCGATCTTGGCGCACGCAGCTACGATATTCACATTGAAGCCGGCTGCTTGGACACCATCGGCGCGGCCATGCAGCCGCTCTTCAGCGCGCCTGCGCGCTGCATGGTGGTCAGCAACGAGACGATCGCGCCGCTCTATCTGGATCGCGTGGAGGCGAGCCTCAGCGCCGCCGGCTGGCGGTGCAGCTGCTGCATCCTCCCCGATGGTGAACAGTTCAAGACGATGGCGAGCTTTGCGACGATTCTCGATAGCCTCATGGATGCCCGCCTCTCCCGCAATGAGCCGGTGATTGCGCTTGGCGGTGGCGTGGTGGGCGACATGACCGGTTTCGCGGCCGCCTGCTACCGGCGCGGTATCCCCTTCATCCAAATACCCACCACCCTGTTGGCGCAGGTCGATTCCAGCGTCGGCGGCAAGACAGCGATCAACCATCCCCACGGCAAGAATATGATCGGTGCTTTCTATCAGCCGAAGCTGGTCTGGATCGATCCGCAGGTGCTCCATACACTGGAGCCGCGCCAGCTGCGTGCCGGTCTGGCCGAGGCGATCAAATATGGGCTCATTCGCGATGTCGGCCTCTTTGTCTGGATGGCTGCGCACCTGCAGGCCGCCCTGCAACTCGATACCGCCGCGCTGGCTGAGGTGATCCATAGCTCTTGCCGTCATAAGGCGGAGGTGGTGATGGCTGATGAGACCGAACAGGGCAACCGCGCGCTGCTCAATCTCGGTCACACCTTCGGCCACGCCATCGAAGCGATGACCCACTACACCCGCTACCTGCACGGCGAAGCGGTGGCGCTCGGCACACTGATGGCGGCGCGCCTCTCCGAACAACTCGGCTACGCGCCGGCCGGCACCGAGGCGCAGATCCACGCCTGCTACAGCGCCGCCAATTTACCGACCGACATCCCCGAGTTCCCCGCTGACGCCTGGCTCGATGCTATGGGGCATGATAAAAAGAACGTCGGCAGCCGCATTCGTTATGTGTTGCTGCACGCCATCGGCGATGCCTTCGTGGGCGAAGATGTGCCGCCGCAAGCGGTGCGCCGGATGATCGCCTCCTACCAAGCAGATCGCTGAAGGCGTGCTATACTGATGTGCAACACCTGCTTGCGGCGCATATCTCTTGTGTCATTGCAGTAAACAGCGGAGAGATGTGATGCAGATTCCGATGATTCACCCCGAACAGAACCAGCCCTGCGCACTGCTGCAACCCTCCGGCTGTGGCGGACAGATGGAGGCTATCGCACGCTGGTTTGCACAGCGCCAGAACAGCGCACAAGCCGAAGCTTTGCACCCTGCGACCATTCTCTTCGCTGCCGACCACGGCGTGTATCTGGCCAAGCCGGAGCGCATCAGCACACGTATGCTGCTGGAGCGTGCCGTGGCACCCGATTCACTCATTCGCGAGCTGGCCATGCAAGCCGATTGCGCGCTCCATTTTGTCGATGTCGGCGTTAAAGGCAGCCTAGCCGCGCTGGATGCCGTGGAGCACGCCAAGGTGCGCCGCGCCGGTAGTGCCGACATCCGCAGCGCAGCAGCCATGACGCAAGCCGACTACTGGGAAGCGGTGGGCATTGGCGAGACCATGGCCAAGCGCGCCATTCACAACGGAGCCAATCTGCTCGTCGCCGGCACTTTGGCGAGCGGCGACCGCGTCGCCGTGGCCGCACTGAGCGCCGCGTTGACCGGCCTGCCGCCGGAGGCAGTGCTTACCCCCGATGCAACAGATAGCACCAGCGACTACACACAGGATCTGATCGCTGTCGAACAGGCTCTCCAGCGCGCACAAGGCACCCCTTCGCACGATCTGCTGATGGCGCTGGGCGGTCTGGAGCTGGCAGCCGTGGCGGGTCTCTACCGCGCTGCGGCGCAGAGTGGTGTCCCGATATTGATCGACGGCCTTGCATCGGCAGCGGCCGCACTGGCGGCCAGCGCTTGGGATGTACGCATCACCGGCTGGATGCTGGCCAGCCATCTCTCCAATGACGGCGCGCATCGTGCGCTGCTTGATGAATTGGGCTTGGAGGCACTTGTGGAGTTGAAACATAGCGTCGATGGCGGCAAGGTCGCCACCCTGCTGCTGCCGATGTTACAGTCGGCCATTGCGCTACAGCACGGCTTAACCCGCATCGAAGCGCAGGCGACGTAGTCGCTTTGCGAACACCCAACGATTGAGTGACAAAACAGTTAGGATACCTATGGATCATACCGCTATTGTCACAGGTTGGAGCTGCCTTGTGCTCACGCTGGCCACACTGGCCACGCTGATCGGACTCCACCTGAACCGGCGCCAACAGCGCGCGGTGATGGATCACCGCAACGCGGTGCCACACCCCTTTGTCGAGCAGATTTCACTGGCGGCACACCAGAAAGCAGCCGATTATACACACGCGAAACTGGCCGTGGATCACCGCGAACAGCTGCTTTCGCTGGCACTCTTGTATGCTTGGACACTGGGCGGCGGCCTTGAGTTGCTCGATCATCTGCTTGCCAGATGGGCGTTACCGCTGCCGTGGCACGGCGTGCTGTTCCTGCTGCTCTTTTTCATCATCCAACAGCTGCTGGAGCTGCCGCTGGATCTCTATCGCACTTTCCGCGTCGAGGCGCGCTTCGGATTCAACAAGATGACCCTGCCGCTCTATTGCAGCGATATGTTCAAACAACTGCTGTTGATGATCCTCTTCGGAGCGCCGTTGGCGTGGGTAATGTTGACACTGATGCAGCGCGCCGGCGCCTACTGGTGGCTGGATGCGTGGCTGGTCTGGAGCGCCTTCAGCCTGCTGATGATCTGGCTCTTTCCAACATGGATCGCGCCGCTGTTCAACACCTTCTCACCACTGCCGGCGGGCGAAATGAAAACACGCATTGAGGCGCTGTTGGCGCGCTGTGGCTTTGAGAGCAATGGTCTGTTTGTGATGGACGGCTCCCGTCGTTCCAGCCACGGCAACGCCTACTTTACCGGTCTTGGCCGTGCCAAACGGATTGTCTTTTTTGATACACTGCTTAAGCAGTTGACGCCCCTCGAGGCCGAGGCGGTGCTGGCTCATGAACTGGGGCATTTTCATCATGGCCATGTCAAAAAGCGGATCGTGGTGATGCTGCTTGCTTCTCTGCTCGGCTTTATGCTGCTGGGTTGGCTGACGACGACCACGTGGTTTTATACGGGGCTTGGACTCTCTACTCCCTCACCGCATGCAGCACTGGCGCTCTTTATGTTGGTACTGCCTGTCTTCACCTTCATCCTGCATCCGCTGATGAACTATTTTTCGCGTCAAAATGAGTTTGAGGCCGATGCGTATGCCATCGCACATAGCAGTGGCGATGCACTCGTCTCGGCGCTGGTGAAGCTGTATGCAGACAACGCCAGCACCCTCACGCCCGATCCGCTCTACTCCGCCTGGCACGATTCACACCCGCCGGCATCAGTGCGCATTCGGCATATCCAAGACAACCCACATGTGCCCGCAAGGACAGCTTAATATGCGACGACTATTTTCGATGATTCTACAAGCCTTTACTCTGTTGCGACGTTTTACACTGAATCTGATCTTTGTGGCGCTGTTGCTGGTCGGTGTGTCACTGTTGATGAGTGAGCAGGTGGATGTGCCGGCGCAGGCTGTGCTGGTGGTGGCGCCCCACGGCGCGCTGGTCGAACAGCTGGAGCTGCCATCCCCCGCCTCGCTGCCCGCGCTCAATCTGAACGCTCCGCAGCAGACCGATCTGCACCGCCTGATCCGCACCATTCACACGGCTGCCAACGATCCGCGCATTCGTATGATGTTGCTGAAACCGGGCGATATGGCCGACAGTTCGCTGACCAAGCTGCAGATGGTACGTCGCGCACTGGCTGACTTTCGCGCCACCGGTAAGCCGGTGCTGGCGGTGGGCGACAACTACAGCCAGTCGCAATACTATCTGGCCGCGGCAGCCAATCGCGTGCTGCTCTCGCCGATGGGCGTGGTGGAGCTGAAGGGCTTTGCCATCTATCGCCACTACATCAAAGATGCACTCGACAAGCTGGGCATCGAGATGGCGGTATTTCGCGCCGGCAAATACAAGTCGGCCATTGAGCCGTTGCTGCGCAATGATATGTCGCCGGCTGACCGCGAAGCGAATCGTGCGCTGCTCGATGTGCTCTGGTCTGCCTACAAGCGGGATGTTGCCGCCATGCGAGGCTTGAACAGCGACCGCATCCAGACACTCAGTGATCATCCGGATAGCTATATCCAGCGCTACCTCGGAGATACCGCGGCAGCGGCCAAGGCGGTCGGGTTGGTCGATGATGTGGTGGATAGCGATGCCATCGACACACAGATCAACGCCATGTTGAACAGCAAACAAGGCACAGGCTGGCAAAAAATAGCGCTCGCCGACTACGCGCGCGCAGTTGCAGCAGATCATTCGGCAGCGCAGACGCAAGAGGATGCGATTGGCATCATCACCGCCACGGGTGTCATCGCCGGCGGCAAACAACCGGCCGGCGCCATCGGCAGCAGCACCATGATCGATCTGCTGCAGCAGGCTGAAACTGATGACCATATCAAGGCGGTGGTGCTGCGCATCGACAGCCCCGGCGGCAGCGCACAGGCCTCGGATAAGATTCGTCGCGCCCTCATGCATCTGCGCCAAGCCGGCAAGCCGGTGGTGGTCTCCATGGGGAGCATGGCGGCATCCGGCGGCTATTGGATCGCCTCAGCCGCTGACCAGATCTGGGCCGCACCGACAACCATCACCGGCTCGATCGGCGCCTTCGGCGTGCTGCCACAACTGCACCGTGGCCTGGAAAAACTCGGTATCCATAGCGATGGCGTAGCCACCGCGGCGCTCGCCGGCGGTATCCAGCCGGACCGCCCGCTGCCGCCAGCTTTGCACAAGGTTTTGCGTCTGGCGATGGATCACATCTACCACCGTTTTCTTCAGGTGGTCGCTGAGGGACGCCATCTGCCGATGCAGCAGGTGGCGGAGATTGCCCAGGGGCGCGTCTGGTCGGGATGGGATGCCAAACGTCTGGGCTTGGTCGATCAACTGGGCACACTGGATCAAGCGGTGGCGGCAGCAGCAAAACTGGCAGGGGTGGCGCCACACTTCCAGCGTCGCACACTGCAGCCGGAACGGACACTCAAAGAGCAGCTGTTGCAGGAGCTGCTTGGCAGTCGTGAAACGCGCCTCGCGATCCAGCAGTTCACCATGCTGATGGGCAACACGCCCCGCTCCGGTCTGGCGCTGGCCAGTCAGACGCTGAAACGCGCGATACCTGCGCTCAGCACGCTGTTTATGCCGGGGCAGAAGCAGCTCCAACTGCTGACCCTCTGTGACTTGATGGTGGTGGAGTAACCACTGCATGGTTCCATCGGAGAGGACCATTTGCTACTCAATCGTTGGGTGTTCGCAATGCGACCTGAGTCGCTATTCAGATCACCATGGTTTGTTCGATAGATGAACAGCCGTGGCGCTGCTTGGATTTGGCAGCACGCTTGTTAGTATCCGCACATGCAAGATTCTGTCTTCGACCGCGACTCCACCATCGAGCTGCTGAAATTCAGCGATGACCTGCCGTCACTACCCGATCGATTCATCAAAATCCAGAATATTGTGCAGGATCCCAACGCTGGTGCAGATGACCTGACTGCCGTTATTCGCAGCGATCAAGCCACCTCCGCGATGATCCTGAAGATTGCCAACTCCGCCGCCTACAACCCTACCCACACCCCCATCGGCGAACTCTCCAAAGCCATTGCCCGTCTCGGCTCCAAAGAGACAACCCATATCGCCAGCGCCATGTCGCTGATGTACGGGCTGGTACTGCCCACCGGCATGGCCAATATCCGTGCCTTCTGGACGCACGCCTTCGCTGTCGCCACTGTCGCCGAGACACTGGCCAAGCAGATTGATCCGGCGCAGCAACAGTGCCGCCATGAGCGCATCTTTATGATGGGGCTGCTGCACGATATCGGACGCGCCGCGCTCGGCATGCGCGTTGATTTCTCCTACTTTGAACATGAGACGGGTCACCTGCGTGGCGACGAACTGATCGCTGCAGAACGCGAACGCTACGGCCTCGACCATGCGGAGGCCGGCGCCATGCTGCTGCAACTGTGGCTCTTCCCCGACGATCTCTGCGAGGGTGTCGCCAACCACCATAAGGAGGATGCAGAGAGTCTGTTGGCGCGCGCCTGTTTCCTTGCCAACGAGTTCGCCAACGCACACATCTCCAATCAAACACCGTTTGACCAGATCCCTGAAACCGTAAAGCAGGCGCTCACTGAGCACCCTGTTGACTCCGCCCGACTCATCCTGTGATCGCCCGCCGCGTGTGGGTTGACGCTGTGTATGACAGTTGGCCGATCGCATACGGTAAACGCCCATGCTGAGCCGCCTGCGCGACAGCCACACCCGGGCACTGGCCTGGACACGCGAGCAGGATACGCTCTACATGGTGCTGCTGGCGGTGGTGGTGGGTGTGCTCTCCGGTTATGTGGCACTGCTGCTGCGTTTTATGATCGAGTGGGTGAGCCTCTTCTGGACCGGTGAGCGGCGCTGGGAATTGGTGATGACTACCCTGCCTTGGTATATCTATCTGCTTGCACCGACATTGACTGGTCTGCTGGTCGGCTGGATCGCCATGCGCTGCCTGCCCAACGGTGAGCTGCGCGATGTCGCCGGTGTGCTGGCCGATATGGTGCAGCGCAAAGGGCGCATCCACCCCCGCCAACTCGGCACCGAAACAGTCGGTTCGGCACTGGCGATGGGCGGTGGCGCCAGTCTCGGGCGCGAGGGGCCGACGGTGGCGCTCGGTGCGCTGCTCGCCTCGGAGATCGGCCAGCGGCTCGGTTTGACCGAACAGCAGCTGCGCATTTTGATCGGCTGTGGCGCGGCGGCCGGTATCGCCGCCTCCTTCAATACGCCGATGGCCGGCGCCCTGTTCGCGCTGGAGGTGATCCTCGCCGACTACGCCATCGCCACCTTCAGCCCGATTGTGATCGCCTCGGTCTTGGCCACGGTGATCGCCCGCTCCGAGCTGGGCAACTACCCCGCTTTTACCGTGCCGGAGTACCATCTGATCAGCGCCTGGGAGATCCCCTCCTATGTGATCATCGGTGCCATCTGCGGTTTGGTGGCCACTCTGTTGATCAAAATGCTCACCCCCACACGCCACTGGCTGAGCGCGCTGATCCCCGATCGGCGATTGCGTCCGGCGGCGGTCGGTTTTGTGGTCGGCTTGATCGGCATGGTGTTGCCGCAGGTGATGTCGATCGGTTACGGCATTGTCGAAGATATGATGCTCGAACGCATTCAGCCGCAAGTGCTCGATATGATGCTGCCAATGGCGCTCTTTCTGGCGTTGATTCTGGTCGGCAAATTCCTTGCCACGCTGCTCTGCTCGGCCGGCGGTTTTCCCGGTGGCCTGTTTGGCCCGGTGATGTTTCTCGGCGCGGTGGTGGGCGCTTTTTTCGGCGATATTGCGCATGCGATCTCGCCGGCATATTCCGAAAGTTACGGCGCCTACGCGCTGGTCGCCTGCGGCGCCTTGACGGCGGCTGCGCTGCAGGCACCGCTGACGGTGATGTTGATCGTCTTCGAGATGACCGGCGATTACCACATCATGCTGCCGCTGATGGTCGCCTGCAGTGTGGCGACGCTGGTGACGCGTGGCTTTGGCCGCACCTCCGTCTTCACCGAGGCGCTGGAGGAGCGCGGCATCGATGCGCAGTGGGGGCTGGAGCAGGCGTGGATGCGGGCGGTGTCGATTCGCAATATCCCGTGGCGCTCTATTCCGGCGGTGCCGGCGCAGGCGCGGCTGAAAGAGCTGAAGGCGACCTACACCGCCTCCGGCAAGGGGTGCGTGCAGGTGGTCGATGACGAGGGGATGATGATCGGCATCGTCACTTTCGCCGACCTGCAGGAGTATCTGATCGATCCGGCGCTCGATCAGATTGTCGTCGCCAGCGAGGTGGCCAACCGCCGGGTAAGAACCATCGCGGAAACGGATAACCTGCTCACCGCCATCCATATCTTCGACCGCGAAGAGTTCGAGCAGATGCCGGTGGTGGCCAGCGATAACCCGCGCAAAGTGCTCGGCATGCTCTCGCGCAACGCGGTCTTTTCGACCTACCACAAGCTGATTGTGAAACATGGCGAGGCGGCGCGTGCCTGATCTCAACCCCGCCCAGCAGCAGGCCGCCACCGCCGGCGACGGGCCGCAGCTGATTCTCGCCGGTGCCGGCTCCGGCAAGACACGTACTGTCATCCACCGTATCGGTCACCTGATCGCGCAGCAGGGCGTGGCGCCGCACCGGATTCTGGCGGTGACCTTCACCAACAAGGCGGCCGCCGAGCTGAAGCAGCGTCTGGCCGATCTCATCGGTGACGGCGGCGGTGGCGTGGTCTCCGGCACTTTTCATGCGATTTCGCTGCGCTTTTTGCGCCGCTATGCCGATGCGCTCGGCTATCCGCGCGATTTTCAGGTGATCGATGCCGATGATCAGCGGGCGCTGGTCAAACGCATCCTCAAAGAGCGCAATATCGCCAAGGATCGCCTGCACCCCAACTACCTGATGCACTGGATCGAGCACCAGAAACATGCCGGCCGCACCCCGGCGCAGTGCGATGCGTTTGACTGGAACGGCATCAACATGACCGATCTCTACAGCAGTTATCAGCTGCAATTGCAACGCTACGAGCGGATGGATTTCTCCGATCTGATTCTCAATGTGGTACTGCTGATGCGCGACCACCCCGATATTGCCATCGCCCTGAAGAGCCGCTTCGATCACCTGCTGGTCGATGAGTATCAGGACACCAATCCGGTGCAGCATGAGTGGTTGCTGCATCTCTGCAGTGAGCACCGCAATTTGACGGTAGTCGGCGACGATGACCAGAGCATCTACGGCTGGCGCGGCGCCGATGTGAGCCATATCCTCGATTTTGAACGCATCTGGCCGGGCGCGACGCTGCACCGGCTGGAGGAGAATTACCGTTCGACGGCGGCAATCCTCGCACTCGCCAATGCGGTGATCGCCCAGAACGATACCCGTCACGCCAAGCAGCTGCGCGCCACCCGTGGCACGGGCGAGAAACCGCGCTGGCTGGTCTGCAATGATGAGTATGATGAGGCGCGGCAGGTGCTCAAACAGATCGAGGCGTGGCACCGGGCAGGCTATGCCTACAGCGAAATCGCCATCCTCTACCGCTCCAACCGCCAATCACTGCCGTTGGAGCAGCTCTGTCGCGAGCTGGGCATCCCCTATCGGATGGTCGGCGGCGTCGGCTTTTTCGAGCGCATGGAGATCAAAGACGCGCTTGCCTACTGGGCGCTGCTCAACCACTGCGGTGACAGTTTGCAACTGCTGCGCATCTGCAACAAACCGAAGCGCGGCCTCGGTGTGAAGGGGCAGGAGCAGGTGGTGGAGCAGCTGGCCGCCTCCGGCATGCGCGCCGCCGAGTGGCTGGAGTTTTTGCGCCAATCCGCCCAACAGCAGAAGCTCACCGGCGCGCTGGCCAAACTGCTGCCGCTGGCCGAACTGCTGCACACCATTCGCAATGAAGGGCTGGATGCGATGCCCGATCGCGGTCTGGCGCGCCTGATGCAGGCCAGCGGTTATCTGGAGAGCCTCAAGGCGCTCGGCGAGATCGAGTCGGCGGCGCGGCTGGAGAACATCCGCACCCT
>JALUXN010000104.1 GCA_027018975.1 Mariprofundaceae bacterium
GATGCGTTTCGCTGTGCACCACATCGAGCGTAAAGGGGGCGCGGGCGAGCGGTTTTCCCGCCTGTGTGATCTGCATGCGCCAGTCCATCGGAGTGCGATTGGCTGCGCCGATCGGTGATTTGCCAGCCAGCCACTGCAGCGTGACATCGCCCCGATGCGCCGGAAACGTGATTGCATCGGCGGCGCTGTTTTCCGGCACATCATGGTCGGCACCATGTGCGAGGGCAGGTTGCGGCGCTGCGAGGCTGCCGGCGGTGATCAGCAGGGTGACCATGGCCAGTGCGCGCAGGCGGCGGCCGCTCAGGTAACCCGCGCCGATCAAGAAGAGGGCGAGCAGCACATCATTGGTGTATTTCACCAGCGGTGTCTGCACACTGAACGGCACGACGCTCGGCGCACCCAGCGGCTGGATCGGCTGCACGGTTATCTGATAGTCGCCCTCGTCGGCAAACTGCTCATCCAACCGCACGATGCCATCATCGCTGTGAGTGGTGAGCGTCATCACCGTGCCGGGCGTCTGATATTCGACAAAGAAGAGCGGGAATTTCGATCTCAGTTTCTCGACGCTGACCTGAAAATCGCCTGCATGTCCCATGTCGATGGTGAAGCGGGCATTCTCATGGGTGATCGGCGAGGCTGGCGCCCAGTGTTCGCCGGGCGCTTCGTAGGCATCATAGTAGCGCACGAACCCGAAGGCTGCGGCAACGATCAACCCTGCCAGCAGCAACGGCAGCATACGTATGCAGATGTTCATGGTTGTCTCCTATCGATTCAGTGACACTGCACGATAGTGGTCGAGTGACGAATGGGGTGGACGCCGTTGTGGATGTCCGGAATGGAGGTGAAGAAGACGGTGTAGAGGACGAGCGGCACCCAGCTTAGCCACAATAGCCGCTCCGCCCATACTGCAAGCCCCGCCTTGCTGCGGCGCTTCGCCGCCTGTCGTTCGATGGTGATGGTGTTGGTCATGATGTTCTCCTTGTGAATATAGATGTTTAGAATTCAATACCTTGCTGAGCCTTGATGCCCTTCTCTTTATACGCGTGCTTGAGCATGCGCATCTCGGTGACGGTATCGGCCACCGCAATCACTTCGGGCGCGGCATTGCGCCCGGTCAGCACCAGATGCATCCACGGCGGTTTCTCCTCGCGAATGAAGGCGGCAATCTCCTCGCCGGAGATCCAACCATAGCCGGTGCAATAATTGATTTCATCAAACACGAGCAGGTCATACTCCTGCGAGCGCAGCTTCTCCTTACAGAGCGCCCAAATCTCGCGGCTGGTTTTAATATCCTGCTCGGGGTTTTTGGTGTCCCAGGTGAAGCCATCGCCCAGCGCATGCCACTCGATATTGTCAAACCGCTCCGCCGCTTTCTGCTCGCCGGTTTTCCACTTGCCCTTGATGAATTGGATCACGCACACACGCATGCCCCACGCCGCCGCACGAAACACCATGCCAAAGGCAGAGGAGGATTTTCCCTTCCCCTCACCGGTGTGGACAAGCGTCACCCCTTGCCGATGCTCTCGTCGTTTAATGGCCATCTTCAGAACCCACCACAGAGGCACTAAGGCACAGAGGAAAGAGAAAAGAAGGAATCAGTTTTGGAACCATGATGCCACCTCTTCGGGTTGACTGGGGAAATACCAGTGGATGTAGGATGCGCGCAGATTGTTATAACGCATGCCGGCATCACCCCGAGACACAGAAAAAGCATCTTCTTTGTGTCTTTGTGCCTCTGTGGTGAATGCTCGTTTAGAATGATGAAACTCATGGCCGCGCACGCCGCTGGCAGCTTCACGATAACCGAGAGCAGTCAGTCGATCCTGCATGGCAAAGCGGCATGGCAGCACACCGGCCATCGGCACGTCGTCGATTGTTTGCCCCAGCACCATCATGCCGCCGCACTCCGCCAGCGCCGGCATACCCGCCTCAATCGCCGCAGCAATGGCTGCCAGCGAATCTGAATCACGCAACGTCTGCAGATGCAGCTCAGGATAGCCCCCCGGCAACCACAATGCATCGGCATCTGCCGGCACCATCTCTGCTGCCAGCGGCGAAAAAAAGCGCACGGTGGCTCCTTGCGCCTGCAGCCAGTCGATATTGGCCGGATAGATAAAACAGAAAGCCGCATCCCGCGCCACTGCAACCGTTTTTCCAGCCAGATATGCGCTGGCGATGTGGTGATTTGTCGCTTTTTCTGCATGCTTTTCTGGCTGCGCGGTAAAAAAGTCACTGTTTTCCACATGAAAACAATCCGAAAAATCGGGCAGCGGCTGTTCACTTGGCATCTGCAGACCCAGATGACGCTCCGGCAAACGCGGCGCATTTTTGTCCATCCACGCCACCAGCGGCGGCGACCCCTCTGTCGCCAGTAGCTCGCGCAATATCCGCGCATGATTGGCGCTGCCGACATGGTTGGCGATTATACCGGCAAATTCCACTTGCATCGCTTGGGCGCGTGCCACAAACCCTTCGACCAGCGGCACGATCGACCCGCTCATTCCTTTGGCGTGCACCACCAGCAGCACCGGTTCATCCAAAACGTTGGCCAGATCGGCACTGGAGCCTTCGCCGCCGACACCGCTGCGCCCGTCAAACAGCCCCATCGCCCCCTCGATGATCGCCAGATCGGCATCTGCGGTGTGCTGCTGCAACAGTTGGCGGCTCGCATCTGCGCCGATCATGCGGGTGTCGAGATTGTAGGAGTCGCGTCCGCAGAGACGTTGATGCCACATCGGATCGAGGAAGTCGGGGCCGGCTTTGTATGGTGCCACGCGGATATGGCGGG
>JALUXN010000105.1 GCA_027018975.1 Mariprofundaceae bacterium
ATCAAGCCTGCGTACCTGTTTGAAGTGGATGCGCTGCGCGATGAGGTAGGCGGGCGAGATTTTCATGTGGCCGGTCTGCTCTATGCCGGTGCGATGGGGGAAGGTATGCAGAAGAAAGCAGTTCGGCTGGGTGTCCGCTGTGTGAATGTACTGGAGCCGGATGCAGCAGAACAGGTAGTGAAAATCAGTGGCACGTAAACACTGGCTGGAGGCGCTGCTACCAGCGTATGCGCTGGGCGTGCGCATGCGGTTCACCGAATCATCCAGTCCGGGATTCTTTCATCAGGCGACGTTGACGGCATGGCTACGCACCATCCTCGGCTCGCCCGACGATTACGGCCTCTACCTGTGGTGCGAAACCCCGGAACAGGGCTGCAGGCGCTTTCGGGCCGGTGAAGCCTACCGTTTTGTCGTCTTCGGCTGCGGCGAGCGCGGCCTGGAACTGCTACAGGCGCTGCCCGATGCAGTGCGCCGCAATCGGGGCAGCTTCGATGCGCCGATGCCATTTCGCAACAACTGGAAACTGGATGCGCTGGAGCACTGGTCGAGCGGTGAGGCGGTTGCGCCCGGCGCAGCAATCGCAACGGCGCTCGATGGGGATATGCTGGAGAAATATGTCGCTGATCTGCAGAGATCCGATGCGCTGCTCATCCGGTTTATTTCGCCGTGGCGGGTGCTGCGAGCGCGGAACAAGCGCGGCCGGGCCAAAGGAGAGATGCGCTATTGCCACGATGCGGGTGATCTGGCCGATGGGCTGTGGTTGACTCGTATGGACGATTCGCTGCGCCGTCTGGCCGAAGACAGGGGGGTGAGTCCGCCTGAGCCCCTGGCAGCGGCGCCGAATGCAACAATTCGTATGTTCTATGTCAACGCAGCCTATCGCAACGGGCGCGGCAAGGTGCAACCGATGGGCGGGCTGTTGGGAGAAATTCGGATACAGAATACCTCTGCATTCAACGACGATACGCTTGCCCTGCTGGCAGCGGGGAGTTTGCTGGGCGTCGGTCAGCGCCGCGTATTCGGACTCGGGCGCTATCGTCTGCTGGGTGCCGGAGTGAGCATACCGTATGCCGGCGCGCCGGTCGCCGGCTGGCTGGAGCGGGCAGTGGCAGCGGATAACCTGCGCGCCGCCTTACAGGCGGTCGGCGATGTGTCCGCCAGCGGGGCCGATGAGGAGGCGAGCTTTCCGCCCGCCGATGAGGAAAGCGATACGGATACTGCCGATTTCGCGCATGTGGAAAAGCTGGCGGCGCGACTGCTGCGCGGCGAATACAGCCCGCCGGCGATGCACGGCTTTATCCACAAAGATGCCGATGGCGGCATTCGGCCGCTGGCCGCACCGCCGTTTTCCGATCGCGTGTTGCAACGGGCCGTGCATCAGGCGCTGGCGCCGTCGCTGGATGCGCTGATGGACAATGCCAGCTACGGCTATCGCGCCGGTCGCTCCCGTTTTCAGGTGCGCGATCTGCTCCAGCGCCTCTACCGCGAGGGCTATCGCTGGATTTTCGAATCCGACATTCGCAGCTTCTTCGATACCGTGGAGTGGCCGGGGCTTGCCATTCGCCTGGCCTGCCTGCTGAATGATGATCCGATCAGGCGGGCGGTGCTGAACTGGATGGCTGCGCCGGTAATATGGAAGGGGCGCAGGATCGAGCGCAGCCGTGGGCTGCCGCAGGGCTCGCCGCTATCCCCGCTGATGGCCAACCTGATGCTGGACGATTTCGATCACGATCTCACCGATGCCGGCTGTCGGCTGGTGCGCTTTGCCGATGATTTCGTGATTGTGGCCAAAAGCCGCGAGGGGGCGGAGGCCGCCGGCGAGCTGGCGCGCAAATCGCTGCGCGAAGCGGGGCTGGAACTGAACCAGGAGAAAACCCGCATCGTGCCGTTTTCCGAAGGCTTCCGCTTTCTCGGATTTATGTTTGTGGATGGGTTGGCGGTTGAAGCAACGCCGAAGCCTGTCAGCGATGCCGCCAAAGCGCCGCCGCACAGCTGGCTGGCGCATGCATTGATGATCGAAGATAGCGCACGCGATGCACTACTGCGCGGCGATGGGCCGGTGCCGGTTGCGCCGTTTTCCGAGCGCGGGCGCATGCTGCTGTTCTGCGGCGAGCCGGCCATGCTGTTCACCCGCAATGGAAGGGTGCGCATTGAGCGCGAGGACGAATGCCTGATGGAATCGCCGTGGAGTCATCTCGATGGCATGGTACTTTTCGGTCGCCATCACCTGACCACGCCCGCCATTCACGAAGCGCTGGCGCACAATGTGCCGGTGCATCTGGCTACGGCTGCAGGACGTTATCGCGGTATGATTATCAGCCCGGCCAGCGCGCCGCGTGCGGAAATCTGGCAGCGTCAGCTGGAATATTTCAATGATGCGCCCCGCGCCCTCGCCGCATCGCGCTCGCTGGTGAATGCGCGGCTTCGGCATATGCGGGAAGGGCTGCGCCGCAGAAAATCCGATGATGCCGGGCAGGCTGTGATGAATATCGGCCGCATGTTGCACGAGGTGGAGCGGACGCAGGATCGCGAGCAGCTCAACGGTATCGAGGGTGCAGCCACACGCGCCTATTTTTCAGCCCTGCGCGGGATGGTGCCGGCGGAATACGGCTTTAAAGGGCGCAACCGACGGCCGCCGCGCGATGCATTCAATGCGCTGCTATCGCTGGGCTACACCTGCCTCTATGGCTATGCCGACACTCTGTTGCGCGCCGATGGACTGTTGCCGGAAACCGGTTTTTATCATCAGCCGCGCAGTGGTCATGC
>JALUXN010000106.1 GCA_027018975.1 Mariprofundaceae bacterium
ATTGCTGGCCACGCCGATCTGCAACCCCGGCGGCAGGGCGGGGAGAATCTCATCGCGCAGCCGCTGTTTCACTGCATCGACCACCGCCACCGCATTGCCGCCAGTCACCTTCACCACACCCAGCCCGACCGCCGGCTGACCATTAAAGCGCGCAATCTGGCGAAAATCGGCAAGGCCATCTTCGACATCGGCAATATCAGCCAGCGTGATCGTGCTACCACCGCGGGCGCGCACCACCATCTGTTTCAATGCCGCCACCGAATGCATCTCCAGATCGAGCTTGATCATATATTCACGTTGATCACCAGTCAGAAAGCCGCCCGGAAACTGCACATGCGCCTGCCGGAAGGCGGCAATCACCTCGCCGATCGAGATACCGTAACCCTGCATCCGCTCCAGATCGAGCCAGACCCGCAGCGTGCGCTGACGCTCGCCGGCAATCTGCACCTCGCCGACGCCGTTGATATTCTCCAGCCGTTTTTTAATCACATTGCGCGCATATTGATTGAGTTGCTGCAGTGTGCGATCGCCGGTCAGCGACAGCCAGAGCACCGGCGCCGCACCGATCTCCACCTTGGCCACCATCGGCGGATCGATCCCTTTGGGCAGGTCACGCAGCACCTGATTCACCTTCGCCTGCACCTCGTTGAAGGCGACATCGATATCTTTAGAGAGCAGAAACTGAATCGTCACCACCGACACGCCGGGCGAGGAGTAGGAGATCACATGCTCGATGCCGGAGATGCTGTTGACCTTCTCCTCAATCACCGAGGTGATCGAGGCATCGACAATATCGGGATCCGCGCCGGTCTGCACCGTGGTCACCGACACCATCGGGAAATCGACCGTCGGGAAGCGATCCACACCGATGCGCTGGTAACTGATCAGGCCGAAGAGCACCAGCAGCGCCGACAGCATCCAGGCAAAGACATGCCGCTGAATCGAGAGTTCGGGCAGATTCACGGTGCGCTTGCTCCGCCATTTTGAATCGCCACCGCTGCACCATCACTCAGAAACGCAGCGCCCGTCACCGCCAACTGCACACCCGCCGGCAGGCCGCGAACAATCTCGACCCATCCATGCTGCCGCACCCCGCTGACCACCGGCTGCGCCTTGGCACGGTTGCCGTCGATACGATAGACCACTTCGCCAGCCGGCCGCAGCACCACCGCCGCCTCCGGCACCACCACCGCCTGATGATGCACCGCCACGACAATCTCCGCCACCACACTGCCGCCCGGCCGCCAACCGCCGGGGTTGGGCATCCGAATCCGCGCCGCGAGTGCATTGGAGCTGCGCCCAATCAGCGGCGTCAAATCATCAATCGTCGCCTTCACCAGCTGTTGCTTGCCCGGCAGATGCAGCCGCACCAGCAGACCCGGTCGGATCGCCTCCAGCTTGGTTTCGGGAATCGGAATCGACACCACAATCTCGCCATCGGTAATCAGCTGCAGTACCGGCTTGCCCATGCCGATATAGTCACCGGCAGCGATCCACCGACGCTGCACCCGCCCGCTCACCGGCGCATAGATATGGGTGCGCTGCACACGTAGTTTGGCCTGCTTGAGCTGCGCTGCAGCCGCCTTGACCGACTTCTGCAACGCCAGCAGCTGCGCCTCAGCCTGATCGAGCATGTTGGCCGAAACAAAGTGCTCCTTGGCCAGTTTCCGATAACGTGCCACCTGCCGCTGCTGCGCCACAGCCTGCGCCCGCTGCCGCGCCAGATTGGCCGCCGCCGTCGCCTCTGCCGCCTGCATATCCGCCGCATCCAGCGTCACCAGCAGGTCACCGCGTTGCACTCGATCGCCCACATCGACCAACACCTTCAACACCCGCGCCGGCACCTCGGCAGCGATCGTCGTTGCGGCCGGATCCAGCACCCGACCCAGCGCCTGCTCGACCACCGCAATATCGCGCTGCCGGCTCACCGCCGTGGTAATTTTTACCGCCCGCACCGCCGCCGGCGCAGCCGCCACCGCCGAGGTGTCAGTTTTTTCCTCCTGACATGCCGCCAAAGCCAGCACAGCCAGCAGAATCATCCACCTACGCATGGGCGGCCTCCTCTCCGGCAGGCAACAAGCCGCGATAGAGCAGCGCAAACATCTTCGCGCCACTGGTCTGCTGGTCATCAAACGCCGCATCCGGCAGATGCTTCATCGCCGGCCACGCCTGAAATAGAAAGACATTCAACCCCACCAACGCCGCCGCCATATGATCCACATCAACATCCTGCCGCACCTCGCCGCGCGACTGGCACTGCACCAACAGATTGCGCAGCAGCTCAAAATATTCAGCAAAGACCTGTTCCGCCAACAGTCGCCCGCGCGAACCATCGCCATCCAGCAGTTCGCGCAAAATCAGCCGTGTCACCGTACTTTTTGCATGCAGATCCCGCAGATGCTCAGCCGAGAAACGTGCCAACTGATCCACCGACAATTCATCGCCCTGCTGCAAATCATTCAACAACACCTTCATATCCTCAAACGCATGTTTCAGCACCGCCAGATAGAGCGCCTCTTTTGACTGGAAATGGTGATAGATATTGGCCTTCGAAACCTCTGCTCCTTCGGCAATCTGCTGCATCGATACCCCGTCAAATCCACGGTCGGCGAACAACTGCTCCGCCACTGCCAGAATCTCTCTGCCCCGAACTGCGACACCCATCATTGATTACTCCTATACCATCCTTCGACTGACCGAACGGTCGGTACTGTAGGGCGCAGCGGGGAAAAGGTAAATGGTGGGTGAGGGGTGAGGGGTGAGGG
>JALUXN010000107.1 GCA_027018975.1 Mariprofundaceae bacterium
GCCCAGAGTCGGATGGAGTTTTTGGTCGAGAACCTGCCGGTCTCTATCTTTGCTGTCGTCATCGGCATTCTGGTACTCGATGCGGTCTTTTTCGACCGAGTTGATCGCACCACACTGATAGGCTGGAACATCGCCGCCTTTGCCGTAGCAGGATTCCGCTATTGGGTCTATCAGCGCATCCAATCGCGCCTGCATGATGCCTCGACACTACCTGCCGATGAGCGGCTGATCCTGCTCTCCGCCACCGCCACGGGCATCATCTGGGGCACGGCGTCGATCCTCTTCAGCTTGCAGACTGATCTTTTCTACTGGGTGTTTCTCGCCTTTTTTATGGTCGGCTACGCGACCGGTGCAGCATTCAGTACATCGGCGCTACTGCCGGCCTGTGCTGGCTACTTCTTCCCGACACTGGTTCCGCTGACCATCTGGTTCTTTTTTCAGGATGACCCGCGCGCCCCGTGGATGGGGCTGCTATTGTCGGTGCATATCCTCGCAGCGTGGAACATGGCCAAAAACGCCCACCGCTTCTCCATCGACAAGGCGGAATCGCGCATGAAATTGCAGCTCGCCGAACAACAGACACAGCTCAACAGGGAGAAGGTGCGCGCACTGCAGGATATGGCTGGCGGCGTCGCGCACGACCTCAACAACACCCTCGCCGGTATCGTCGGCAATCTCTACCTGCTCAAACGCAAAGGCGATCTCTCCGAAGAAACAAAACAGTATACCGACGCCATTGAGCAGGGGTTGGAGAGCGCCACCAAGATCGGCCACCAGATGCTGCACTACTCGCGCGCCTCGATGCTGCAATCCCAACCGATCGACCTGCCCGCTCTGATCAACGAGCTTATAGAATATTTCGACACCATTGGTGCCACCATCAGCCTGCAGGTTGAAGATGACCTCCCCACCATTCAGGGCGACCCGGAGGCGGTGCGCCTCATGATTCGCGGAGTGATCATCAATGCGCACGAGTCCTACCAAGATGATCAGAATGAGAATCGCAACATCGCCGTGTCGCTACGGCGCGAAACGCTCTGTGCGCGTGAGATGGTGGCGATCACCATTACCGATCAGGGCATGGGCATCCCCGAAGAGGATCTTGACCGCGTCTTCGATCCTTTTTTCAGCACCAAATTCGTCGGCCGCGGTCTCGGGCTGAGCGTCGCCTACGGCACTGTCAAACGCATGCAGGGCGATATCGAGATCGCATCCGAAGTGGGGATCGGCACAACTGTCACCCTCCACTTGCCAATCGCGCCGTCATGAAAAAGGCACTATTGTATAGCGACTCAGGTCGCGTTTGCCAAACCCATTGTCATCTCCCCCGCCGAGATACGACTCACTCGAACCCAACCACACTCGACACAGGAGGTCGCTATGCGCTGGTCTGAGACAAAAGATGAACACAAATCGGCATTTCACCGCAAAAAAATCACCGTTGTCGGTGCCGGCAATGTCGGAGCGACGGCGGCGTTTTTGGCGGCGCAGAAGGAGCTGGCCAACATTGTTATGATCGATGTGATGGATGGCGTGCCGCAGGGCAAGGCGCTGGATATGTATGAATCCTCGCCCATTTTGGAGTTCGACGCGGTGGTGCACGGCACGCAGGACTACGCCGATACGGCCAACTCCGATCTGGTCATCATCACCGCCGGCATGGCGCGCAAACCGGGCATGAGCCGCGATGATCTGCTCAATATCAATGTCAAAATTGTCGCCGAGGTGACCCGCAAGATCGTCGAGCACTCACCGCACTGCGTCATTCTGGTGGTCACCAATCCGCTCGATGCAATGGTCTATACGGCGCTGAAAGTCTCCGGTTTTCCCAAACAGCGGGTGATCGGCATGGCCGGCGTGCTCGATTCGGCGCGCATGCGCGCGTTCATCGCCGAAGAGCTGAATGTGTCGATCAAAAATGTCTCCGCCTGTGTGCTCGGCGGTCACGGCGATACGATGGTGCCACTGCCGCGCTACTCGACGGTGGCCGGCATTCCGATCACCCAGCTGATGAGCCCCGAGCGGGTCGAAGCGATCTGCCAGCGCACCGCCGATGGTGGCGCGGAGATTGTCCGCCTGCTTAAGACCGGCTCCGCCTTCTACGCCCCCGGCGCCTCGGTGGTGCAGATGGCCGAGGCGATTATTCGCGACAAACAGCGGGTGCAACCCTGCGCCGCCTTTCTCGAGGGGGAGTACGGGGTCGATGGCCACTATCTCGGCGTGCCGTGCAAGCTGGGCGCGGGCGGGCTGGAATCGATCGTCGAACTGGAGCTGACCGCCGATGAGTCGGCATCCCTGCAGGACTCCATGGCGGCGGTGCGGGCACTGGTCAAGCAGGTCGATGCGCTGGGGCACTTCTGATGAATATTCACGAATATCAAGCCAAAGCGATCATGGCGAACTATGGGATTCCGGTGCCGCGCGGCGTAGCGGCGTTCACGGTCGAGGAGTCGTTGGCGGCCGCAGGGTCGCTGGGCGGCGCACTCTGGGTAGTCAAGGCGCAGATCCACGCCGGTGGCCGTGGTAAGGCGGGTGGCGTGCGCCTCTGCCATTCATTGCCGGAGGTCGAAGCGGCCGCTCATGCACTGCTCGGCGCGACACTGGTGACCAAGCAGACAGGGCCAGCCGGCAAGCGCGTGCGCCGCCTCTACATCGAGGAGGGGCTGCCGATCGCCAAGGAGTTCTATCTCAGCCTGCTGGTCGATCGCGAACAGGAGCGGCTCGCCTTTGTGGTCAGTCCGGCC
>JALUXN010000108.1 GCA_027018975.1 Mariprofundaceae bacterium
CAGGCCGTTGCGGATGATGCGGTTGACCAGCTTAACGATCGGCGCATCCTCGGCCGCCTGCACCATCTCCGTCTCATTGACCGGCTCATCATCGTCGGCATCATCATGCAGAAACTCGCTGGAGAGCTCTTCATCCAGCCGATCCTCTTTAAGGAACTCATCAATACAGCGCTTCACCTGCGACGGCTTGGCCATCACCTCATGCACCTTTTTCCCAGTCTGGAAGCAGATACGATCATACGCCTCCAGCCCCATCGGATCGGCCAGCGCGATGGTCAACGAGTGTTCATCTTCATCAATCGGGAAGATGCCATACTTATCGATCAGTTCCCGCTCAATCGAGTCAGCGGCAAAGGGGTTGATCGCATACTCGTCCAGATCCACTGCCGGCAGACGGAATTTCCCAGCCAACGCGGAGAGCAGTTGATCTTCGCTCACCAAGCCACACTCCAGCAACACCTCGCCGATCCGCTTGCCACGAGCCTTCTGCTGCTCCAGCGCATACTGCAGATCTTCATCGCTGATCAAGCCTGCTTCAATGAGAATCTCACCGAGGCGCATTTTGCGGCTATTCTGAATCTCCAGCGCCTGCTCCAGTTGATCGGCCTCCACCTTGCCGCTCTCCTGCAGAATATCGCCAATCGGACGATTCCTCACCTGCTGCTGGATCTGCAGCGCCTCGTCGAGGTCATCCTCGGTGACCAAATCCTCCTCCAGCAGCAGGTCACCCAAGCGTACATGCTGCTCTTCCTGCTGCTCCAGCGCGTGTGAGATATCCTCCTCGCTCACCTTGCCCTGCGCCTTGAGCACCTCGCCGAGCGTGATCTCCTTCGACTGCAACTCCAACGCCTGATCGAGCTCATCCACGCCGAGAATATCCTGATCGATCAACAGATCACCCAAGCGCTGCGGACTCTCCTGATAACGCACCCCATGCTCATAAAAGAAGAAACGCTCAAAATGGGAGTTCTCATCCTGCGGCACAGCGAAAAATCCGGGGCTGTGCGACAGTACCGGCGCAGCATAGACCGCAAACTCATCCTGATTGACTGTCACCACCCGCAACTCGTCCATATTCTGCTGCCGTTTAGGCCGCTCATACTCAGGATCGACATGCAGCCCGATATAGACGACATCATCAGAATGCAGCGGCTGATCCAGTTCCACATCACTGCTGGCGGGCGTAAAATGGAGTTTCTTCATAATCGGCGAAAAACCGAGCAGCATCCCGTCCACTGTGCGCCCGTCCATCAAGCCGATGGTCACTTTCTGATGCCGAACCTTCCGCTTTGCAGCCTCCGCCATGACCTCTCCCTACACCCCGCTGCCCATCATGCCATCCTCACCAAAGCAGGCATGCCAGACGTGCGCAGGCAACATTTCGCAGAACGACTCCCAGCGCCCGCTCTCTGAGGATTCACTCACCGCAGTGATCAATGCATCGCGCTCGGCATAACGATCAGTCTCATGCAGCAGCTGTGCTTTGAGCACCAACGCCCGCAATGAATCAGGCGCGCGCTGCGACACCGCATGAAGCAGCGACTCCGCCTCATCAAAATGGCACCCTCCGATCGCCGCCTCAATCCGATTGAGCAGATGATCGACATCCTCCGATGCACCCTCCTGCGACGCTGCCACAGGCCGCCGTGGCGCATCCAGCTGTGGAATAGACGACACCGCCGCCAGATCCGCAGTCAAATCAATCTGCGGTTCGCTCTTCACATCCACATCACCCTTCACATCACGCTGCGCAGGCTCCGCACGCCCATTGGATAACGGCAACTGCGGCAACCTGCCGCCAGCCATCTTACGCCGCACCAGCACAGCGAGAAATGCGCCCAGGAATGAGGTCAGCAGCACCAACAGCAGCAGCTGCCAATCACTGAATAGCGGCTCCCGCTGTGACTGCATCCGCTGCGCTTTGATGAAGGCAATATCATGCTTCAGCGTGCGAATATCCTTCTGAATACCCGCTACCGACTGACTCAAATGCTTCACCGTATCATGCAGACCGGTCATCTGCAGCTTGCCGTGCATCATCTCCTGATGCAGCCGCTCAAACTGATCACCCATCGTCTGTTTAACGGCCATCAGCTCGCTCGCCTGCACACCGCTGGCCGCCTGCACACCGATCTTGCCGCTGAAACGGAGATGCGGCTGCGCGGCAGGTGTTGAGGGCTCTCCGCGCGTCCGGGTTTTGCGCGCATGCTGGCGGGCAACAGTACGATGGCTGCCGGTATGCAGCAGCCGTGTCAGCTTCAGCATGGCTCGCCGGTTGGCGTAGGTTTTGACCACCTCACCGCGCGGCACATCGAGCCACACGCCCCGTTTCAGCTGGTTGATGTCACCATCGACAAAGCTGTGCGGATTCTGCTCATAGAGAGAAATCATCACCTGCCGATTGGTAAAACGTTTATCCTTACGCAGCCGGTAGGCGATCTCACTCAGACTGTCGCCGGCTCGCACCGGCCCGTAACGCCAGATGCGCGCCCAGCCGTCATCCGTCGTCGCTGCAGCCGATGATGCTGCAGACTGAGCCGCAGCCGGCGGCCGCAGCAACGTGCCCGCAGCATCCAGCATCACCTGAAAATCCTTGAGATAGGTGCCGCGGCCGCCCTTGTCCGCCTTCAATAAAATCGACAGCAGTGGCGAGGCCACCGGCCGCTGCGAGCGGATGCGCACCCGTGAATCATTCACGCCACGCCGCTCCACCGTTACCTGCAGCTGCGCCAGTTCCGGCTGCCAGGCAATGCCGAGTTGACGGTACTCCGCCTTGCTGGCCAGTGCGACATGCACCTTTTTGATATCCGCCGCACCATCGAGCAGCAGCGGCACATCCGCCCGCAACCGCTCATGCAGACGACTATGCAACGACAGCGTGCCGAACCCGAGCGCATACGCCGAGCCGCTGGCTGCCAGCAGCATGACCGCACACGCCAGCGAAAGCCCGATCCGTCGCACCCGTGTCACCTGCTCAGGCCGCGCTGGCCGCTGTGGATGACTTGACCTTGCTCGCACGCTGGATCAGATAATCGGTCACCAACCGCACGCCGGCACCGGTCGCCCCCTTGGGTGAGAGGTCGGTGCCCTTCATATTCCACGCCGTACCGGCAATATCGAGATGCGCCCACGGCACGTCACCGACAAAGCGGGAGAGGAAACAGGCGGCCGTGATCGTGCCCGCCTCGCGGCCACCGATATTGCGAATATCGGCGATGTCAGACTTGATCTGCTCCTGATACTCCTCAAACAGCGGCAGCTCCCACACCCGGTCGTAAGTGCGCTCAGCCGATGCCTTCAGCCCTTCCTTGACCGCCTCACCGGTACCCATCAAGCCACTCGCCTGCGCCCCGAGTGCAATCACACAGGCGCCGGTCAGCGTGGCAAAGTCAATCATCTCCGCCGGCTGCTGATCGGCCGCATAGGCGAGCGCATCGGAGAGGATAATCCGACCCTCCGCATCGGTATTCTGAATTTCGATCGAAATATCTTTTTTGTAACCGGTGATAATATCGCCCGGCTTATAGGCCGCCGAGCCGAGCAGATTTTCAGTCGAGGGGATCACGCCGAGCAGGTTGATCGGCAGATTCAGTTCCGTGACCGCCTTGAAGATGCCAAGCACTGCGGCCGAGCCGCACATATCGTACTTCATCTCCTCCATCTGCGGCCCCGGCTTGAGCGAAATACCGCCGGCATCAAAGGTCAGCCCCTTGCCGACCAGCGCCACCGGTGCCTGCTCCGCCTCACCACCCTGATAACGCAGCACAATAAAGCGCGGCTCCTTGGCTGAGCCCTGATTGACCGCCAACAAGGCATTCAGCCCCGCCTCGGCAATCGCTGCCTTGTCCATCACCGTCACCTGCAGATGCTCGCGCTGCAATGACGCCGCCTGCTCGCCCAGAAACGCCGGCGTACAAACATTGCCCGGCTCATTGGCCAGATCACGGGCGAAATTGGTGCCGCCGGCAATCGCCCGCGCCCGCACCACAGCATCCTCCGCCGCGGCCAGATCGCGCCGCGACGGCACCATCACCGTCACCGAGCGCAGTTCACGGGCAGCCGCCTCCGCATCCTGATGCTGATATTTGTCGAACTTATAGAGCCCCAGCAGCAGACCTTCGGCCACCGCCTGCACCTTGTCAGCCACGCTGGCACCGCGCACGCGCAGCTCGGTCAGATAGAGCGCAATATCGCGCGCCCCGCCCTTATTCAGCTCACGCGCCACATGCGCTGCCAACACGCGCAGCTTCTGCAGCGTCAGCTTGCGCGGCTCCCCCACACCCAGCAGCACCACCCGCTGGGCAAGCGCAGACTCCAGATAGAGCGTGCTGATCTGCTTGAATTCACCGCTCGTATCAAATTTCCGCAACACATTCGGCAGCGCCTTGCCGGTCGCCTGCTGCAGACTCTTACCGGCTGCCGAAAACTTGCGCCCAGCCAACAGCGGCACCACCACCGCATCATCACGCTGCTTGCTCGCATCACCTGCTCTTACTGAAATTTCAATCATCTCTCTACTCCTGAGTTACGCATTTACGCTGCCAATCCGTGGCAACAACCATCCAATATCTCACCCGTCCAGATGCGGGTAACAGGCGTCAATCGCGCCAAAAAGCGGGCACCAGCAATACAAAAAATGTATAGATCTCCAATCGGCCGAGAATCATGCCGAATATCAACACCGACTTGGCCATATCCGGCAGCCCCTCATAATTATCCGCCGGCCCCACCTGACCGAATCCAGGGCCGGTATTGGTGATGCACGCCGCTGCCGCTGAAAACGCGGTAACCATATCGACACCACTAAATGCCAGCAATATAGCCACAACGCTGTAACAGACAAGGAATAGCACCGCAAAGCCCCACAACGCCTGCGTCACTTCCGCTGTCACACGCTGATTGCCCATTTTGACATGAATCACACCGTGCGGATGCACCAATCGCTTGATCTCCCGCATCCCCTGGCGGAACAGCAGCAGGATCCGCACCACCTTCATACCGCCACCGGTCGAGCCGGCACAACCGCCGATAAACATCGTCGTCATCAACAGCACCGTCGCCCCCGGCGGCCAGAAGCTGTAGTCGCTCACCGCAAAGCCGGTTGTCGTGGCCACCGAAACCACGTTAAAAAGCACATGCGCCAACGAATCCTTGCCCGGCAACCAGACCATCAAGGAGACCAACAGCACCAGCGTCACAATCCAGAGCATATAGGCACGAAACTCTTCATCCGCCAGATAAGCGCGCAGCGAAAAGCCGCGCAGCGCCGCCGAGAAGTGCAGCGTGAAATTGACCCCGGCCAGCATCATAAAAAAGACCGCAATCATCTGCAGCAACGGCGACTGATAGTAGCCGAAACTGGCATCATGGGTGGAGAACCCGCCGATCGCCACCGTACACATGGCATGATTGATTGCATCAAAACCGCTCATCCCCGCCCACCAGTAAGCCAGCGCACAGAGCATGGTCAAACCCAGATAGAGATACCAGAGCAGCTTGGCTGTCTCGGTCACCCGCGCAGTCAGTTTGTCTTTCACCGGCCCCGGCGTCTCCGCCTTGAAGAGCTGCATGCCGCCCACGCCGAGCAGCGGCATCACCGCCACCGCCAGTACGATAATCCCCATACCACCCAACCACTCCTGCATCGAACGCCAGAATAGAATCGAGTGCGGCAGCCTGTCGAGGCCGGAGATCACCGTCGCGCCGGTCGTCGTCAGTCCCGAGGCCGATTCAAACATCGCATCAACGACAGAATCGACTGTTCCAGTGGTGAGAAAAGGCACAGCACCGATCAGCGACAACACCAGCCAGGCCAGCGCCACAATCAGAAAGCCATCCCGATGCCCCATCTGTTTGGGCGCGCCACCACCGATGCGCATCATGCCGTAGCCGCACAACATGACGATGCCGCCCGCCTCGAGAAACTGTGTCACATGCGATGCATCAAAGTAGAGCGCCACCAGCGCCGGAATCATCATGCCACCACCGTAGAGCACCACCAGCACACCGATCGTCCACGTCACGCCTGTCAGATGCACGGTCTAACTACCACCGTCGGCTCCTCTGCCATCAGAAAAATTCCAGATGCACTTCAAAGAGCTGCTCCACCGCCGGAATCGACCGACTGGTGGTCACAATCAACACATGATCATGTGGCTGAATCTGCACCGCGCCATTGGGTACAATCACCTCGCCCTCGCGCAAAATCGCCCCCACCACCGTGTCTTCCGGCAGCGACAAATCCCGCAACGGCACATTGAGAATCGAACTGGTCTCCAGCGCCTCCGCCTCCAGCACCTCGAGATTACCATTGGCCAGCGAGGCCATGCCGTGAATGCGTCCCTTACGCACATAGCTAAGGATCGACGAGACCGTACTCAAGCGCGGCGACACAGTCACATCCAGCCCGATTTGTCGCACCAGCTCGGTGTAGATCGAACGGTTCACCAAGGTCACCACATGCGGCACCCCGTAACGTTTGGCGATCAAACTGCTGAGGATGTTGGTCTCATCATCGTTGGTGGTGGCGATAAACTCGTCCATTTTGTCGATATTCTCTTCTTCGAGCAGCTTCTGATCGATCGCACTCCCCTCGATCACCACCACACGATCAAACTGTTCGGAGAGCCACTCCGCCCGCGCCCGGTTATGCTCGATCAATTTCACCTGCGCACCGCTGGCCGCCAGCTGCTCGGCAACGATAAAGCCGATATGCCCACCGCCGACCAGCATCACATTGCGTCCGCGCGGCGAATGAAAGGAGAGATCGAGCACATTCATCAAAGCGTCCAGTTCGCGCTTGGTCACCGCCACATAGATGCTATCGCCCGCCATCAATACCGTCTTGCCGTTGGGCACACTCCAGCGACCATTGTGCTCCCGCGCCACCACATAGACCGAGATACCCTGCATCACCTCCGGCAGCTCCATCAACGACAGCCCCGCCAGCAGACTCTTGGGGCGCACCACAAACTCCACCAGTTGAATGGCACCACCGAAAAACTCCTGCGCATCAACCGCACTGGAGACCTGCAAACGCCCCATCACCACCTTCGCCGCCTCACTCTCCGGCGAGATAATCACATCAATCGGCAGATCATCGCGCCCGATCAGCGGGTGGCCGACCGACTCGGGGTATTTGGTGTAGTCGAGCTCCCGCACGCGCGCCAGCTTGGTCGGCACCTTAAAGAGCGAATGCGCCACCTGACAGGCGAGCATATTCACCTCATCATTGGTGGTCACCGCAATCAGCAGATCGGCATTCTGCGCCCCCGCTTGATCGAGTACGCTCGGATGCGATGCCTGCCCACAGACAGTGCGCACATCCATCGCATCGGCAATCACCTGCAGCCGATCGCCATCCTGATCGACCACCGACACATCATTACCCTCTTTGGCCAACCGTTTGGCAATATGGTAGCCCACCTCACCGGCGCCCAGCACAACAACATTCATGACCCACTCCCCTGCGATGGCACCAGTCCAAACGACTTGATTTTACGATGCAGCTGACTGCGCTCCATCCCGATGGCCGCAGCTGTGCGACTGATGTTCCAGTCATGCGCATCCAACTGCCGCGACAAAAAGTCACGCTCAAAGCGCGTCTTAGCATCATGAAACGTCTCCGCCGCATCCGGCTCCGCCTGCGCCAACTTGGCTGCCGGAGCAAACGACGACTGATCCGGCGGCAACATCGTCGCCCCGCTCACCGATGCTCCCGGCATCAAAATATGGCAACGCTCCACATAGTTACGCAACTCTCGCACGTTACCCGGCCATGCATACGCCTTCAAGGCAGCCACCGCATCCGCCTCAAAACGAATTGCCTCGCCACCGAGTGTGCGTGCCTGCTCATCGGCCAGCTCCTGCAATAACGGCTCCATATCATCCAGTCGCGCACGCAGCGGCGGCATGGCGATGGAGACCACATTGAGGCGGTAGTAGAAATCCTCGCGCAGCCGCTCCTCACGCAGCGCCTGCTCCAGATCACGGGAAGAGGCAGCGATCAGCCGCACATTGGCCGGCAGCGCAGCCGGATTGCCCAGCCGCCGCACCACCCGTTCCGAGAGTACCTGCAGCACCTTCGCCTGCGCCGGCAGCGTCAACTCGGTCATCTCATCAAAAAAGAGCGTGCCATCATGCGCCATCTCAAAGCGGCCGCGCTGCGTGTGCAACGCACCGGAAAAAGCGCCCTTCTCATGGCCGAATAGCTCGGAATCCATCCGCCCCTGCGCCACGCTGGCCGTATTCACGACCACAAACGGGCCGTCACGGCGTTTCGATTGGTCATGCAGCATGCGCGCCACCACCGCCTTGCCCGTGCCATGTTCACCGAGGATCAACACCGGCGCATCCGACGATGCCACACGTTGAATCAGCTGCCGAACCTCGCGAATCGGCGCACTCTCACCAATCAGCTCCCGCCGGCTCCGCGCCACCATATCCTGCTGTTTGAGGTCGCTATTCTCCTGCTCCAAACGCCGTTTTTCGATCGCGTTGCGCACCAGAATCATCAGCTTATCGAAAGACAATGGCTTCTCGACAAAATCAAATGCCCCCTTGCGGGTCGCCCGCACCGCCGTATCGATCGTGGCATGGCCGGACATCATAATCACCGGCAGCGTACAGTCCTGCTGATGCAGACGGCTGAGTGTCTCCAAACCATCAATGCCGGGCATCCAGATATCGAGCAGCACACAATCCACCAGCTGCTTGCGCAATCGCGCTATCGCCTCCTCACCTGAGGCTGCAGTGAGCACCAGATACCCCTCATCTTCAAGCAATCCCTGCAACGAATCGCGGATCGGCGCTTCATCGTCCACAATCATAATGCGCGCAGTCATCTCTCCTCCTCCGATATGTGAGCTGTGGGAATCGTCAAACAGAAGTGTGTCGGCTGTCTGGCCGAGAGCAGCTGCAAGCTGCCGCCATGGTCTTCGGCGATACGCCGCGCAATCGCCAACCCCAGCCCGGAGCCATCCACCTTGGTTGAATAGTAGGCCTCAAACAGCTGCTCGACCGCCTCGGCATCGACCCCCGACCCGTTATCCTCCACATGCCACTGCACCGCATCCGCTTGAACAGAGGCATGGAGAGCGACATGCGGCTGATCACAGTCGGCGCTCGCGGCCACCGCATTATCGAGCAGATTGATCAACACCTGACGGATCTGATCTGGATCACAGCAGCAGCGCAAATCGGCATCCACATCTGTAACAATTTCAACCTGCGGATAACCGTAAAAGAGCTCCTGCATCTCCTGCAACAGTGTCCGGACGGCAATCTCCTGCATCTTCGGCTGCGGCATCCGCGCCAGCGTCGAGAAGTCGGCGATCAAGCGCTGCAAGCGCTCCACCTGATCGATAATCGCCTTGGTGCAGACATCGAACACCTGCGCATCATCCACCTGTTTGCGAAAACGGCGCTGCAACCGTTCGGCGGAGAGCTTGATCGGTGTCAGCGGATTCTTGATTTCATGCGCCAGACGCCGCGCCACCTCCGCCCACGCCCGGTTGCGCTGCGCCTCGGCCAGCTCCGAAATATCATCGATCACCAGCAGATAGCCGGAGAAATCGATATCATCACGGCTCAGGCGCACACCATGCACCAGCAGATGCAATCGCCTCCCCTCGGCCAGTGACACCTCGAACTCCCGCTGCAGCTCATCACCCTTCTGATGATGCAACTCATCGTAAAAGGCACCAATGTCATGCAAATTCCCGTGGCTGATCTGCAGAATATTGGCGCTGGGCTGCCAATCCTCAGGCAGATGCAGAATGTCACGCACCGCCTGATTGAGCAGCCGCACGCGGCCGTCATTGCCTACCAGCAACACCCCCGAATGGAGATTGGCCAGCAGCGACTCCAGCACATGCTGCCGTTGCCGGCTACTATCCAGCGCCTGCCCGAGCGCCTGTTGCGCCTTCTGAATCGCGCTGGCATTTTGCCGCAGCCGCCCCACCATGGTATTGAACGAGTGCGCCAGCGAACCCAGCTCGTCGCGCGAACTCTCCGGCACCGCCACCTCGAGATCTCCCTCAGTCACCCGCCGCAACGCGGCAGCCAACTCGCCCACCGGTGCCGTCAGACGACGAGCGAAGAGCAGCGCCACCAAGCAGGCCACCAGCACCACCATCAACGTCACAAAGAGCATCACATGCGTAAAACTCTGCCGAATCGCCTGGCGATGATGCTCCAGCTGTCGATAACGCTTATAATCGGCCTCCACCGCCCGGGCATTCTGGATCACCCCCTCGGGCAGCACCACCTCCACCCGCAGCAAACCGATCACCGACGTCGGCCCGACCAGTGGCGCATAACCCACCACCACCTCGCGCCCCTGATTGGAGAGCAACTCACTCATCACACGCCCCAGCCGCATTGACAAGCGCGCCCGCGCATCGAGCTGACTGGCCTGTAGTGAGCTCAACGCATCACGCTGCACACCGGCAATCTGACGCTCATTGATATCGAACAGCTCGACCTTCTGCCACCCCTCGGTCTGCATCATCCGCGCCAGATACTCGCTCAGCGAAGCATACCCCTGACCGCTGGAGACCGCTGACACCAGCACCGCGTCGCTGATATAGTCGAGCAGATTGCGCTTGATATCCTTCTCCACCCGTTCATAAAAACCCTGCGCCAGATTCAACGCCCGATCGAGCAGCGTATCCACCCGCACATCGAACCAAACATCCATCCCTTTATCAACCATCTGACTGGCCGCCATCTGAATGGTCATGGCGGGAATCAGCAGCATCGCCACCATCATAATGACCAGTTTCGCCCGCAAACGCGAACCCGGCGCCGGCTCCTCCCGCTCGCGCAACAGACGCACGCCATAGCGAAACAGCAGCAACGCCAGCAGAGCCATCACGGCGATATTGATCCACGCCAGCCAGTTCACATCACCCTGTGATGGCCACATCAGCAGGATGCCAACCACAAATAGCGCCGCCATCAGCAGCGGCATCACCCGCATCAAATCCACACCGGAGCGCATCGACATATCACGCATCACGATCGCCTCACGGCTCTACCGGCGCGCTGTTGGCAGGCAGATGGAAACGCTGCGCCATCGTCGCCTCATCGGTACGCCACAACGCTGTCCACCACGCCTCACCCGCATCACCCAAGCGCAGGTCGATCGCCACACCCGCGCGGTAAGACTCTCCCGCCACCAGTAGCGCACGATCCACCACCGCCACATGCTCAATCGCTGTTAAAAAGTGTAACGCCGCATCCAGACTATCACTCTGCCGCGCAATGCCGGTCGCCTCATCCACCAGCCGCCAGCGCTGCGCCAGCAGATCCGGCTCCACCCGACGCACCACCGTAATCTCAGCCACACTCTCATTGAGCCAATAGTGGCGCAGTCGATCCAGCTGAATCCGCCACACCGTACTCACCACCATGCCATCACGCAGCGCCGCGACCAGACGTTCTCGCTGCCCGGAGAGCTTCGCTGTGCAATAGACCACATCCTGCGTCAATTGAAGCTGCATCTGTGTCCCCTCTTCAGCCGCCACCGGCGAGATCTGCAGCAGCAACACGGCGAGCAGCGCAGCGCAGATCATGCCTCCCGACAGCTGCGGGAGAGAGCGAAAACGAAAAGATAGAGAGAGATATATGCAACGCATTACGGCGGATAGTAGCAGCAGCCGCGCTGTTATTCGACGGGTAAGCTCAACGTGCCGTAGCCACCGGCTTCACCTCGTAGATCTCGACAGCCTGCTTTTTACCGCGAATCGGCTGACGACGCAGATAACGACAGTAGCGCCGGCGCACATCATCCGGCACATCGGAGAGCACCCGCTCGGTCAGCAGCGCCTGAAATGGTGAAGCGAGACCGCAGAGTCTGGCTGCGGTGTTGACGACATCGCCGATGACGGTGAATTCGCGACGGTGTTTGTCGCCCAACAGCCCGAAAAGGACATGGCCACGATGCACGCCGAATCCAACGCCACACGGCAGGTGTTCGCCTTCGTGGGCAGGCAGCTCCACCAGCAGTTCGAGCAGGCAATCCAGCAGTTGTTGCGCCATATGTTCGCCGGAGAAGCAGGCGAGCAGGCCGTCACCAAGGAATTTATTGACGCTGCCGCCATGCTGGTGAATCAACCGCGCCTGAATGGCGAGACTGGCGTTGATGGAGGCGTATACGTCGTGCGGGGCATACGATTCCGAGCACTCGGTAAAGCCGCGCATATCGCTAAAGAGGATGATCATCTCCTGCTCCAGCGCAAAGTTATCGGGGAAATCGGGACCATACTGTGCTGCCATGTCGGCCGCATCAGGCGGCAGGAAATGGTGGATGGAGGGTAGAATCTGCGGATCAGGCATGATGATCTCCGCATCTCATCACGCCGTATCTCATCACGCTTGCTGCGGCACTCCCGCCAGCGACTCAGCCGCGCGCGTATCGGCCTGCAGCGCCTCAATCCGATAGTTCGCCGGATCGGCCAGCAGCGCGGTGACCAGTTTGTGGTTCATATCGTGGCCGGTCAACTCACCCTCAAACGCACCCACAATCGGATAGCCGGCCAGAGAGAGATCGCCCAGCGTGTCGAGAATCTTGTGGCGCACGCACTCATCCTCATAGCGCAGACCGCCCTCATTCATGACGCGATGGCTATCGAGCACAATCGCATTCTCCAATGAACCGCCCAACGCCAGCCCCGCCTTCTGCAGCGCTTCCACTTCGTGCAGGAAGCCGAATGTGCGGGCACGGGAGATTTCGCGTGTATAGGCTTGACGGGAGAAATCGACGGAGACCTTGCGCTGGCGCAGCAGCGGATGGTCATAATCGAGGGTATAGCTGATTTTGAAACCGGCGGCAGGGTAGAGCGCACAGCGCTTCTCCCCCTCTTCAACAGCCACGCGCTTGAGGACACGCAGCACCTTCTTCGGCTTGGACTGGTTGCGGATGCCGGCGCACTGGATAAGGAACACAAACGGCGCTGAGGAGCCATCCATAATCGGCACCTCCGGCCCGCTTACTTCGATATGGGCATTATCGACACCGAGGCCAGCCAGCGCGGAGAGCAGATGCTCGACAGTGGAGATCTGCGCTTCATCAACGCCGATGGTGGTGCAGAGCCGCGTATCGGTGACCCGATCCGCCAGCGCCGGGAATGTCACCCCGAGATCGGAGCGGGCGAAGGTGATGCCGTGATCCTCCTCGGCAGGATGCAGCACCAGCTCGATTTTACGACCGGAGTGCAGTCCGATACCGCTACAGCGAATCGAGTGATCCAGTGTCCTCTGTGCTATCATGCATACCTCCTATCAGGGGTGAAACCGCATGTCGTTCACCATCCGTGCGATGCATCCTGATCGCCCCGGCCAAGGCAACGGTGATCGTGCTCACACATTGCGCAAAGCCGCCATACAAAGCGTCACGCGCGCAAAAAACCCGCGAACACTGCCACAGACCGTCATAAAAACAAAATCCGCAGCAGTGATGGGGCTATAACCGATTCTAATTACATGTTGAAACTGTTCAGATCACCCACGGTTTGTTCAGTCAGCCTGACGACGCAGGAAGGTCGGCACGGCAAACTCATCATCGTTAAAACCGAGCTGATCAAACGCCTGCGGCTGTGCCTGCGCACCGGCTACCGCCGCTTGCGGCACCGGCTGCTGCATGGGAATCGGCATCTGCTGCGGCTGTTTTGGCGCAGCGGCTTGGATATTGGGCATGCGCGCCACCGGTTTCTCTTCACCAGCCACACTGTGCAGTGACGGCTCGCCGGAGAGACCGGTCGCCACCACGGTGACGCGGACGGTGTCATCCGCATCCTGATCATAGACCATGCCGCAGATGATATTGGCATCCTCGTCGGCCATGTTATGAATGATGGAGACCGCCTCGTCATACTCGGCCAGTGTCATATCCTCGTTACCGGTGACATTGACCAGAATCCCCTGCGCACCGTGGATATCGATATCCTCGAGCAGCGGCGAAGAGATCGCCCGCTCGGCCGCCTCGATGGCGCGGCTATCGCCCGACGCCACACCGGAGCCCATCATCGCCACGCCACGTGTCTCGCTCATCACCGCCTTCACATCGGCGAAATCGACATTCATATAGCCGGTGTGGGTGATCAGCTCGGCGATACCGCGTACCGCCTGCAGCAGCACGTCATCGGCCTTGCGGAACGCCTCCAGCATGCTGGTATTCTTACCCACTGCCCCGATCAGCTTCTGATTCGGGATGGTGATCAATGTATCGACATATTTGCGCAGCTCGGCAATGCCCGCCTCGGCCTGACGCATGCGCCGCTTGCCCTCAAAACCGAACGGTTTGGTGACCACTGCCACCGTCAACACGCCCATTTCACGCGCCACCTCGGCAATCACCGGCGCCGCACCGGTACCCGTACCACCACCCATGCCGGCGGTGATGAAAACCATATCGGTATTGTCGAGAAACTCTTTGACCCGCTCTCGCTCGGCATCGGCTGCTTCGCGCCCGACCTGCGGATTGGCGCCCGCGCCCAGCCCGCGTGTCACCTCGGCGCCAAGCTGCAATTTGTAGTCGGCCTGATTGCGCTCGATCGCCTGTGCGTCGGTGTTGGCGACAATAAACTCCACGCCGCGCAACTTCTGGCTGATCATATTGTTCAGGGCGTTGCCGCCGCCACCACCGACGCCGATCACCTTGATTTTGGCCGATTGCGCTGATGTATCCTCGAATGTAAATAGTGCTGTCATTGTTTCCTCCTCACTCCTTAGTATTTTTAGTTGTTGGTGTTTCGTGTTGTTGTATTGGTTGTGTTGATCTTGCTACGTGGTATCCCCGAACCAACTTCGCATCCGCTTCCATACGCGCGAAAAGAGGTTCGCTTCATTGGCTTTCACCTGCTGTGAACTGTGTCGGTAGCGGTGGCCGTAAAGAATCAGCCCCACACCGGTGGCATACATGGGGCTTGAGACCACATCGGCCAGTCCGCCCACACCGGTCGGCCGCCCCAGCCGTACCGGCATATCGAAAATATCCTCGGCCAGCTCGACCATGCCATCGAGCAGCGATGAGCCGCCGGTCAACACCATGCCGGCCGCCGCCAGCTCCTG
>JALUXN010000109.1 GCA_027018975.1 Mariprofundaceae bacterium
AGGCGATTATTCGCGACAAACAGCGGGTGCAACCCTGCGCCGCCTTTCTCGAGGGGGAGTACGGGGTCGATGGCCACTATCTCGGCGTGCCGTGCAAGCTGGGCGCGGGCGGGCTGGAGTCGATCGTCGAACTGGAGCTGACCGCCGATGAGTCGGCATCCCTGCAGGACTCCATGGCGGCGGTGCGGGCGCTGGTCAAGCAGGTCGATGCGCTGGGGCATTTCTGATGAATATTCACGAATATCAAGCCAAAGCGATCATGGCCGACTACGGGATTCCAGTGCCGCGCGGCGCGGCGGCGTTCACGGTCGAGGAGGCGTTGGCGGCCGCAGGGTCGCTGGGCGGTGCACTCTGGGTGGTCAAGGCGCAGATCCACGCCGGTGGCCGCGGTAAGGCCGGTGGCGTGCGCCTCTGCCATTCACTGCAAGAAGTCGAAGCGGCAGCCCATGCACTGCTCGGCGCGACACTGGTGACCAAGCAGACAGGGCCAGCCGGTAAGCGCGTGCGCCGCCTCTACATCGAGGAGGGGCTGCCGATCGCCAAGGAGTTCTATCTCAGCCTGCTGGTCGATCGCGAACAGGAACGGATCGCCTTCGTCGCCAGTCCGGCCGGTGGCATGGATATTGAGCAGGTGGCGGCCGACACGCCGGCGCAAATTCTGACCGTGGCGATTGCCGGCGATACGGTGTCGCAGGCGGAGAGCGAGCAGATGGCGGCGCACCTCGGCCTCGATGCAGATCTTCAGGCGGCATTTCACACGCTGGCAAACAATCTCCACCGCATGTTTCGCGAGAAAGATGGCGCGCTACTGGAGCTCAATCCGCTGATCCTCACCACAGAGGGCGCGCTGGTGGCGCTGGATGCGAAGTTTGTTGTCGATGACAACGCCCTCTATCGCCAGCCGGCGCTAGCCGCGCTGCGTGATCCGGACGAGGAGGATGGGCGCGAAATTGAGGCGGCGCAGTTCGGCCTGAACTATATCGCGCTCGACGGCTCGATCGGCTGCATGGTCAATGGCGCGGGGCTGGCGATGGCGACGATGGATATTATCCAACTCAAGGGCGGCAAGCCGGCCAACTTCCTCGATGTCGGCGGCGGCGTGACCGTCGAAGCGGTGACGGAAGCCTTCCGGCTGCTCTTTGCTGATGCGCATGTGCAAGCGGTACTGGTCAATATCTTTGGCGGCATCGTGCGCTGCGACATCATCGCCAATGGCCTGCTTGAGGCGGTCAAACAGACACCGATGCGGGTGCCGGTGGTGATGCGGCTGGTCGGCACCAATGAGGCAGAAGGGCAACGGCTGGTCAAAGAGGCGGGGCTGGATGTGCGCTGGGCGGACGATCTCGATCAGGCAGCCGAACTGGCCGTCGCCGCTGCGGACAACATGAAGGAGGCGCAGGCATGAGCGTACTACTGCGGCGCGATACGCGCGTGATCTGTCAGGGCTTTACCGGCAAACAGGGGAGCTTCCACGCCGAGCAGATGATCGCTTACGGCACCACGCTGGTGGGCGGCGTCACCCCCGGCAAAGGGGGGCAGACACATCTTAATCGGCCGGTCTTTGACAGTGTCGCCGATGCGGTGGCGCAGGAGGGCGCGGAGGCGAGCGTGATTTTTGTGCCGCCGCGCTTTGCCGCCGAGGCCATTGTCGAAGCGGCCGAGGCGGGCATCCGCCTGATTGTCTGCATCACCGAGGGGATTCCGGTGCAGGATATGCTGGCGGTCAAGCAGCGCATCGCCGATTCCGATTGCACCCTGATCGGGCCGAACTGCCCCGGCATCATCACACCGAGCGAGGCGAAGATCGGTATCATGCCCGGCCATATCCATCAGCCCGGTCGCATCGGCGTCATCTCCCGCTCCGGCACGCTCACTTATGAGGCGGTGGAGCAGCTCACCCGCACCGGCCTAGGTCAATCGACCTGCATCGGCATGGGTGGCGACCCGATCCACGGCATGGATTTTATCGACGCGTTGAAGATGTTCGAGGCCGATGAGCGCACCGAGGGGGTGGTAATGATCGGCGAAATCGGCGGCGCCGACGAAGAGCACGCCGCCGACTACATCGCGCAATCGTTCAGCAAGCCGGTCGTCGCCTTCATCGCCGGCGCCACCGCGCCCAAGGGCAAACGGATGGGGCATGCCGGCGCCATCATCTCCGGCGGCAAGGGCACTGCCGAAGCCAAGTTCAGTGCACTCGAAGCCGCCGGCGTGCGCGTCGAACACAACCCGACCAAACTGGGCGCGCAGATGCTGGATCTGCTGGCAGCGTAAGAACGCGCACTTGCTGTATCCACGCCGTGCAGTGCAGTGCTTGCCAGCGCAGCGCCAAAAGATATATTTCTGAGCCATGAAAGAGCGTATGGAAATTGCCCGACGGCCGGAGGTGGTGCGTACTGCCCTGCGTTATGCCTTGATTGTCGGCCCGATTCTCATCTTCATCAACCACGGCGACGCCATCCTCAACGGCACCATGACCACCACCGCCTGGCTACAGAGCGGTATCACGCTGCTCGTCCCCTACACCGTCTCCACCCTCTCCAGCGTTAGTGCTTATCGCTCTTGCAACCAAAACGACGAAACCAGCGACCCTCAATAGCGCATATCGATTGGTAACTATTCAGATGCAGGCTGAAACTGTTCAGATCGCCCATGGTTTGTTCGATAGCAAGGCGAACACGCGCAGTGTGCTATTGCACATGAGCATGTTCAACGCAGCTAGCGGGCAAACCGT
>JALUXN010000110.1 GCA_027018975.1 Mariprofundaceae bacterium
GTCATCAACAGCCGCTCCACCTCGCGCGGCGCGGCACCCGGATAGGCGGCGGAGACCGAAATCACATCGAAATTAACACTCGGAAACGCCTCGCGCTGCATACTGAAACCGGCATAGAGCCCGCCGATCAGCAGCATCAGCGAAATCAGATTGACCAGAATCCCGCGCCGGACAAAAAAGGCGATCAGCTGTTTCACGGCGCATCCTCCGCACTCACCAGCGACGCCGCGTCGATACCGAGCTTGGGCATCAGCTGCGCCTCCGCCCAGAGCAGCTGCATCTCGGCCAATTCAATGGTGAACTCCTGCAGTTTGGCGCTCTGGATGGCGTTCTGCAGATCGCCCTCAAAACGCACCAGCGTCGCCGTATCCGAGCGCCCCTGGCTATAACGTTCCAGCTCCTCGCGAAACTTTTTCCGCTCAGCCACCACCAAGCGCTGCGCCTCCCGCAGGGTTGGCCGGCCACTCTTGATAGCCACCATCGCGGCGGCCAGATCGTCCCTGATCTGTTCGAGCGTGCTTAAACGTGTCGCCGCCACCCGCTGCTTACTCAGCTCCGCCTTGCGGATGGCACTGCGCACACTGTTGCGCCCCAATGGATCGGAAAACTCCAACGACAGCGCCGCATAGCGGTCATTGAAGGCGAACGCCCCCGCCGCCGCGCGCGAGGCATTGCCGGCCAATTTACGGCTACCCAGCTCGGCAACCAGATCCAGCTGCAACTGATCTTCATCACGCGCCATTCGCAGCTGCGCCTCGGCCGATTTCATCTGCGCATCGAGCATCTTCAGCTCCGGACGCGCCCGCTTGGCAAGCTGCAACGCCTGCACAACATCCGGCAGCACCCCCAAATCAGGCAGCTGATGAACAATCGTGAGCGAACGATCCGCCGGCTGCTGCATCAAACGGTTCAGCTTGCTCTGATCCACCAGTCGCTGACCGCGCGCCTTCTGCAAGTTGGTCTGTTGTGTGGCCAGCAGCGCTTCGGCCTGCAGGCGATCGCTCTTTTCGGTCAAGCCGAACTGTTCACGCAAACGCTGATAGCGAATCAGTCGCTTGGCACGCGCCACCGCCTCCTTGGCAATATCGATATTCACATCATCAAAGAGCAGCTGATAGAAGAGGTTCAGTGCCTGCAGCGCCAGATTGTGCGCCTCCACCCGTTGCTGCTCGCGGCTCTTCTCCACCCCCGCATCGGCAGCAGCCAACGACTCCTTGTAGCTGGTGCCGCCATTGCCCTTGAACAGCGGATGACGCACACTGAAATTGAGCTGGCTATTGTATGAGGGATTGTAGAGCTGCGAAATCAGCGGCGAACCATATTGGGTGTCGTTGCGATTATAGTTCAGGTTGACGCTCACACTATCGCCACTGGCCAGCGGCTTGGCAATGGTGGCAGAGAGCAGACCCGCAGTGGTTTTGTTGGGAAGGAATGTACTACTCGGCGTCACCTGCTCCTGACTCGCCTTGAGCGACCCGGAGAGCAGCGGATCGAGCATCCCCTCACTCTTCTGCCGCGCCGTCGCCGCAATGGCGCGATCCACACCGCTGATTCGCAACTGCGGATGCGTCGCCAGCACAGCGACAATTGCCTGCTTCAGGGTCAACGGCTCACCCTCCGCCGCCGTAACAGCAGAGAAGCAAAAGAGCGCAAATATCAGTGGAGTCAACAGGCGCATATTCCAGCGCGTTTCAGGAAAACTCATCGCCGACGCATTCAAGCATCGTTGCCATCGGGATACAATCACCGACGGCCTACGCAATGTTCAAACAACAACCACTGCGAGCGAGCAACGCAGACACAGGGCAGATTGCTCGCTCGCAGGGCAGATCAATTAACGCATAGAACAGGGGTTACACGGATTCATCGCATGCCCCTTCATCGAGCAGGGATTGTGCCCTTTCATGCTGCAGGGATTATGGCCTTGCATCGAACAGGGATTGTGCCCCTTCATGTTGTGGTGCATCTTCATGGAACAGGGATTGCATGGATTCATCATGGTGTGGTGATGCCCCTTCATCGAGCAAGGGTTACACGGGTTCATGCCATGCGCCGATGCCGGCGATACAGCCATCCCGGCTGAGACCAGCATTGCAGCAGTAAACAAGATCATCTTTTTCATCATTTCTCTCCTTTGATGGCGCCAGCAGGCGCGCTTGACCTGCTCGGTCGGAGCGATGAACCATTTCTTACAATCGGGTGGCGGAGCAACTCATCAGGCGTTGGCGCAGCCGCCCGCTTCGTTGGGAGTAAACGACTTGCCGCAGCCGCAGGTGGAGGCGGCGTTGGGGTTGCGGATGACGAATGACTCGCCCTGAATCGAGCTCTGATAATCAATCTCCGCCCCATCGAGCAGCCCCAGACTCATCTGATCGACCAGCAGTTTGACGCCGGCCGTCTCGACGACTGTATCGTTATCGCCGATCTGATCGTCAAAGGTGAAGCCGTACTGGAAACCGGAACAGCCGCCGCCGGAGACAAACACCCGCAGATTGAGATCGGGATTATTTTCACGCTCCAGCAGCCCCTGAACCTTGGCTGCCGCATCTGCTGTCAATATCACACTCATCACATCACCTCAAACATTACGCATATCTAGGTATAACTATTCAGTTCGCCCATGGTTTGTTCGATAGCAAGGCGAACACGCGCAGTGTGCTGCTGCACATGAGCATGTTCAACGCAGCTAGCGGACAAACCGTGGAATGAGCTGGATCGTTACAAATA
>JALUXN010000111.1 GCA_027018975.1 Mariprofundaceae bacterium
TTTGCGTGAACAGAGCTGGCCGGCCGGCTTGTTGTAGAGTAGATAGGTGAAGCTCTCCTTGGGCGTGACCACATGGCCATCGACCGTTACCCGATCATGCGCCTGCACCCGGCTGCCCGGTTCCCGGCAGGGTTGGCCATTGATCGCCACGCGACCGGCCTCCACCCAGCGATCGGCTTCGCGGCGTGAGCAGAGGCCACAGAGGGCGAGAAAGCGGTTGATCCGTTCGCCATCACTGCTTGTTGATGGGGTTGCGTTTGCGGTGGTTTGTTGAGCCTGTTTCGCCTTGATCTTTTCGGCGGCACGTTCAGCCGGTCGCAGCCGTTGTGAGCGTTTGCCCCGTGGTGGAGGCGCCTGCTTTGTGCGCCCGTGCTGCCGCGCCGATTTCGGTGCTTCTTTTTGGCTCACCGGCGCGCTCCAACGGCCGATGTTAATCCCGATATGGAGCACTGACATATGCGCCAGACAGTCATCTGTTGCATGCTAAACACGGTAACCCATCTTCAATGTTTTGCGCACCTTCTCCATGGTGCGACCAGCCTCCAGACGAGCGCGTTCATTGCCGGCGCGGACAATATCGCGCAGGTCATCGGGATGGGCTGCGATCTCGGCGCGGCGTGCGCGGATCGGCTCCAGCTCCGCCTCCAGATGTTTCAATACGCACATTTTGCACTCAATACAGCCGATGCCGGCGCTGGTGCAACCGTCGCGCACCCAGTCGCGCTCGTCCTCAGTCGAATAGACCTGATGGAAGTCCCACACCGGACACTTCTCCGGCGTGCCGGGATCATCGCGCCGCACGCGCGCCGGGTCGGTCGGCATCGTCTTGACCTTCTTCTCGGTCACTTTCCATGTCTCGCCCAGTTCGATGGTGTTGCCGTAGGATTTGCTCATTTTGCGGCCATCCAGTCCGGGCAGCTTGGAGGCGGCCATCAGCAGCGATTCGGGTTCGGGGAAGAGGGGAGTGATACCCTGACGATAGAGGTGGTTGAAACGGCGCGCCACCTCACGGGTCAACTCAATATGGGGGACTTGATCCTCGCCGACCGGCACGCCATCGGCGCGATAGATGAGGATGTCCGCTGCCTGCAGCAGGGGATAGCCGAGGAAGCCGTAGGTGCCGAGATCCTTCTCGCGCAGCTGCTCGATCTGGTCTTTATAGGTCGGCACGCGCTCCAGCCACGACAGCGGCGTCATGAAGGAGAAGAGCAGATGCAGCTCCGCATGTTCCGGCACCTCGGACTGGATGAAGACGACCGCCTTTTCCGGATCAATGCCGACCGCCAGCCAGTCGATCAGCATGTCCCAGATGGTGTCTTTGACAATCGAGGGGTTGGCGTAGTCGGTGGTCAAGGCGTGCCAATCGGCGGCGAAGAAGAAGCATTGGTGCGCCTCTTGCAGCTGCAGCCAGTTCTCCAGCACCCCTTTGTAATGCCCCAGATGCAGCCGGCCGGTCGGTCGCATGCCGGAGAGGATGCGTTTGGGGCGTGTGGATGGGGATGGTTGTGAATCAGATGCGCTCAATGGTGTTCTCCCGTGTTTGTGAATGTCTTTGGAATTGGTTTTGAAGCCTGCGGACGGCGTTTGTTATTAGCGGCTGGAGAGCTCCGGCCATGCATCGCGCAGATATTCGTAGCCGGACCAGAGGGTCAGCGCGGCGGCGAGCCAGAGTAGGGCGATGCCAACCAGATGCATGGAGAGTCCGAATAGCTCGATATGCAGCAGTAGCGCAAAAATCGCCAGCATCTGAATAGCCGTCTTCCACTTGGCGATTTTCGACACATGCACCACGCTGGCACGCTCGGCCAACCATTCGCGCAGTGCGCCGATAGTGATTTCCCGCCCGATAATGATCATTGCCAACAGCGCTGGCGCATGATTCGCTGCGACCAGCAGTACCAGCGCAGTCGCAACCAACAGCTTGTCCGCTACCGGATCCAGAAAGCGGCCGAAAGGTGTCACTTCATTGCGCGAGCGCGCCAGATAGCCGTCGAACCAATCGGTCGCAGCAGCGATCGCAAAAATCACTGCGGAGACATAATAACCAACCGTATCCGGTAGATAAAAGAAGAGTACCAGCAGCGGAATAAGGAAGACCCGGGCGACAGTGAGTTGGTTGGAGATGGTCCAGCGCATATCAGGGCAAGTATTACCACGGATAGAGTATGGTAAAGCGTTATTTTTACTATGGCAGCTATCGCGGCTGCTTTTGGTGATCGGAGGGTGAAGATGGCATTGGGTTTAAGCTCGACTTGGCTTGTGCATAGAGGTTCTCCAGTTGCGCTTCAGACAGTTCGGATAGCGGCGTGCCCTGCCGTTCGGCGAGTTGCTCCATGAGACGAAAACGCGCAGCAAACTTGCGATTGGTCTGCATCAGACAGAGCTCAGCGTCCAGATCTAGTTTGCGCGCTAGGTTGGTGAGCGTAAACAGCAGGTCGCCGAACTCATCCTCGATACGTTCGACACCATTTTGTTGGCGCACTTCCTGTTCAAACTCCTCCAACTCCTCACGTATTTTCGCCAACACATCGGTCGCGCGTGCCCAGTCAAAGCCGACCCGTGCGGCGCGCTGTTGCTGTTTTTGCGCATATTTGAGCGCCGGTAGGGGTGGAATGTCATCCATAAGGCTATCGCGTTGCTGCTCGGCATCTTTCAACTGATCCCACTGTTGATGCAGATCGGCCGGCGCCGCATCGCCAAACACATGCGGATGGCGATAG
>JALUXN010000112.1 GCA_027018975.1 Mariprofundaceae bacterium
ATATAAATCAAGGGGTTACGTCATTCGTAGCCCCTTTTTCTTGCCCTAAAAATGTTACACAAAAGTTACACAGAACCTCGATTTTACTGCCTTCAACCTCAATTCTTACGCATCGGCAACCTCATTCTTACACAGACCATTCACAAAATTACACGCGATAATCTTTCCTAGCGACGGTTAGAAGCGGTGATAAAATGTGTCAGGCACTCAGATTCAGGAGGTTGCCCGTGTCATTCTTATCACAGCTCAAGATCGTCCATAACACCATGCTCAATCCAGATGACCCTGCTCATAAGCGCAGAATCAAACTCATTGAACGCTTGAAAGAACAGCAGAACATGGCGCAAGCCATGTTGGACAAGAAATCGTTCAAGGTGATGAAAAAAGTTTGGGTCGCAGATGAAGAGACAGGCGGCGAAGTACGCAAATTGATGCCTGTTCCAGTCAGGCAATGGTACTGGCAATACGATGGCGTCTATTTGTAGCGACAGCACGGAGATGAAGACGTGCGCGCGGATGCGATGCTCAGTCCAGTGGTACACCGGCCGAATTTTCAGGCTGCTCTTCAGCGTGCGCCACGCCTGCTCCACACGCATCAGTTGCTTGTATCCCAGAGCCATATCTTCGACAGAGAGGGTGTCGTCGTTGCTGTGCACCACAAATCTGCCATCCAGTTTTCCGCCTCCCGGATGGCGCTACGATTGATGCAGAGCTTGCCCGTCTTGGTTCAACGCAGCTAGCGGGAAAACCGTGGGATGAGCTGAATAGTTACCTTATATCAAGTCATCGGCGCACCGAACATGGATCAGCTGCGCGGTCACATCCGCACCATCAGCGCGGACAAGTTTCTGCTCTCCATGCCATAGCAATAATCCGCCCTCAATCGCAATCATGCGATTGTTCCACGCAACCAACTCAAGGTAGGCGTGGGCGCTCGCGCAGGAATACTGGGTGGCGCGGCTTGCCGTGGCGGGTGCGGCCGTAGAATTTGAAGGTGATGCGGCTGCCGATGGCGGGCGGTTGTTGCCGCTGGGCTTGGCTCAAGCCACTGCCGATCGAGACAATCGCACCATCATCCATGCGGCAGCGCAGTGCGCCGGTCATGCCGGTGAACTTCCCCTTGCCGGGCAGGTAGCCGGTCACCATGCACTCGGCATCGTCAAAATTTTTCACCTTTAACGCATCGGCGCTGCGGCCGGTGACATAGGGCGTGTCAGCGCGGCGCACCACCACCCCTTCGCCGCCGGCTGCCAGCACCGATTGCAGAAAATGCTTCAAGTGCGCCTCACCCTTGCAACGCTGCTGCGGGATAATGCGGATATAGCGATTGGGGCGCTGCGCGAGATAATCCTGCAGATGCGCCAGCCGCTGCAGCAGGCCACCCGGCTGATGCGGCACTTCAAAGATATTGAAGGTGAGCTGCCGCCAACCGGTATGCGGCTGTTGGCGGCGCACAATCGAGACAATCTGTTCGAAATCGCCGCGCTTGCTCCACAGCTCGCCATCGATGGCAAAGGGCGGAAAGTCTTTGACGAACCAATCGGGCGCCGCGAAACGATGACCGCCGCGGCTGATCAGCGCGTGACCATCCCAGTAGGCGCGCACGCCATCGAGTTTTTCACTCATCAACCAGCCGCGCACATCATCGCCCGCATGCCACCGTTTCAATAACAACAGATCCTCGCCCGCCACCGCCGACTGTCCCCAGCCAGCCAGCATCACAAGGACCAGCAGCGCCCTACGCCAGACTCTTGTGGACAATCTCATAGAGGTCGGGGGAGAGATTCGGCGCTTCGGCGAGGCGCTCCAGTGCGGCGCGATTGCGTGCGCGCCCCTGCGGCTCCAAGCGTCGCCACTGCACCAGCGCGCGCGCCAGCCGGGCGGCGATCTGCGGGTTGATCGCATCGAGCGCCAACACCTGCGCGGCGACAAAATCGTAGCCGCTGCCATCCTCGGCGTGAAAACAGACCGAATTGGCCTGCGCAAAAGTGCCGATCAGCGCGCGCACCTTGTTCGGGTTGCGCAGGGTAAACTGCGGATGTGCCATCAACTGCTCCACCTGCGCCAAGGTATCCGGCAGCGGCGCGGCCGCCTGCACAGCGAACCACTTATCCATCACATTGGCATCGTCGCGCCACTGCTGCGCAAATGCAGTCAACGCCCGCTGCCGCGCCGGTGTCTCCCATGCCGCCAACAGCCGCAGTGCCGCATATTGGTCGCTCATATTGTCGGCGGCATCGAACTGACGCTCGACCAATGCCAACACCGCATCACTGCGCAGCGCGGCGAGCAGCGAGAGCGCGCTGTTCTTCAGTTTCCGCTGCTGCATGGCCGCATCATCGCGCCCACTGATGCCTGCCCGTTCATCATAAAGCGCTAAGAGCGCATCCTCCAACTGTGCGGCCAGCTGAGATTTGAGCGCTTCACGCGCCCGATGAATCGCCGCAGGATGCACAACCTCGCTCGCTTCAGCTATGTCACGCTCCGAGGGCAGGGTCATCGCCTCCGCCTTGAGCGCTGCATCCAGCTGCGCGTCGGCCAGCAGCTTCCGCAACGCATCGGCAAGCAGGGAGACATCGGGCAACTCACCGGCGACCATCGCCAGCAGCATCCGCATCGCCAACCGCTGCGATGCCGCCCAGCGGTTGAACGGATCGGTGTCGTGCGCCATCAGAAACGCCTCGTCCGCGGCGCTGTAGGGGTAGTCGAGGATGA
>JALUXN010000113.1 GCA_027018975.1 Mariprofundaceae bacterium
GGAGATCATATGCCCAGCATCCGCCAGCAGCGCCAGCGAATTGGCCATCCAACCGCCGATCAGCTCCACGCCGGCAAACAGCGCCGTCAGCCAGAAGGCGCTATTCAGTGCATGGTGATGATTGTGGTGATGGTCGTGGCTCAATCGCGCCTCCCTCTCCTATCTGAAAGCAGGTATCGCTGAGGCCATGATGGTGCAGATGATTTGCACGGTGGCAACACCGCATGTGGTGGGGTCATTGATTGGGCATGCGGCAATCCGAGCACGGCATCGCACCGATCCGAGCCACCTTGTAGCGATCAACAGCAGCTAGATTGCCGCCACTATGCCGTAGAAAATGCTTTCTCCATCTGTTTGAACGCTGCCAGACAGCAGCGGCCGGCGGGGTTGCGTGCTTCGCAGGCGCACTGTTTGGCTTGGGTCTGTTGTACGACAAACGCCTTCATCGCTGCCGCCGTGCCACCAGCCAGCGCTGCGCGGTAGGCGGCTTCGGAAATATCGAAGCAGTGGCAGAGCATGGCCGGCTGCGCGGGTTGAAATGCTCGCAAGATGGCTTTGGGGATGGTGGCGGAAACAGAAAAATAGCCAACGCTGCAGTCGCGATTGGCGCAGAATGCGTAGTCACCATCGACAATGTGCCGGTTATCCGGTGCCTGCACCTGATGGCGCATGGTCTGCATGCTGACCGGCAGACAGACTTGACCACATGCGGGGCAGTTCATCCGGCGCTGTTTGGGGCTGGTGTGGCAGCAGGCGCAGCTCATCTATGGACTCCTATTTCAACCTGCACAGCAGGAGAGTTGTTTGACATCCTTGGTGAACGTCTGGGCGCAGAGCTTCAACCCTTCGACCATGGTGAGGTAGGGGAAGAGCTGTTCTGCCAATGCCTGAATGGTCATCTGATTGCGGATTGCCAGCGCGGCACTCTGAATGATTTCTCCACCTTCAGCGGCCAGCAGTTGTGCGCCCAGCAGGCGACCACTCTCCTTTTCGGCCACCAACTTGATAAATCCGCGTGTATCAAAATTAGCCAGTGCGCGCGGCACATTTTCCAGCGCCAGCGTGCGTGATTCGACATCGATACCGCGTCTTTTGGCCTCCGCCTCGCTCACTCCAACACTGCCCACCTGTGGATCGGTGAACACGACCGCAGGCATGGCGGAGAGATCCAGCGCCGCATCGCCGCCGGTCATATTGATCGCCGCGCGCGTGCCGGCGGCAGCTGCCACATAGACATTTTGCGGCTGATTGGTGCAATCACCGGCGGCATAGATATGCTCGACCGATGTGCGCATGTGATCATCGATGACAATCGCGCCGTTTTCGCTCGTGTTGACGCCGATCCTATCCAGCCCCAACTGCGCGGTGTTGGGCTGGCGACCGGTGGCGACCAGCAGTTGATCGCCGCGGATTTCTCCCGCTTTCGATGATAGGATAAACTGCTCTCCGTCGTGAAAAACCGCATCCGGCAAGGTGTGCAGCAAGACCCGCGCCCCCTCCTCCTCGAACACCCGCGCCAAAGCTTCGCCAATGGCCGGATCCTCCTTCGACAGCAACAGACTGCGCGCCATGATCGTCACCTGCGAGCCCAACCGCAAAAATGCCTGCGCCAGCTCCAGCGCCACCACGGATGCGCCGATCACAATGAGATGTTCGGGTAGTTGTTCGGCGACCAGTGCCTCAGTGGATGTCCAGAATGGTGTGTTTTTCAGGCCGGCAATATCGGGAATGGCGGGGCTGGCGCCTGTGGCCAGCAGGATCTTGTCCGCCGTCAAACGCTGTTGATGGCCGTCGGCATCCGCCACCACCAACGTGTGCGCATCCTCAAAACTGGCCCAGCCGCGCATCAGCCCAATATCGGGGTTGTTCTCCAAAATACGCTCATATTTGGCGTGGCGCAGTGCCTCAACGCGCGCCTGCTGCTGGCGAACCAGCGCACTGCGGTCAATCTGCGGCTGATTGGTGGGGATGCCGTCAAACGCGTGCGCGGATTGCAGGTGAGCAATATGGGCGCTGCGAATCATGATCTTCGACGGCACACAGCCGACATTGACGCAGGTGCCGCCGATGACTTCACCGCCTTCGATCAGTGTCACTCGGGCGCCCCGTTCGACCGCCTTGATCGCTGCGGCAAAGGCACCGGAACCGGTGCCGACCATGGCGATATGCGTTTTCGGTGCGCTCGAGGAACCGCCTGCGCAGCAGTCGCTCACTGCTCATCTCCCTGCCTGTTATCGCAGCATGTACCCTGCTTCTTTTTCATCAAGGCATAGAACGTCAGCCCGACGAAAAATATCAGTGCCGGCATGAGTACGGCATCCAGATGGCCAACCCAGGAAGAGAGCCCGAGCGCACCCAGCAGCACGACCAACAGCGGCGTAAAGCAGCAGAGGGCCGCGATGGCAGAGCCGGCGATGCCGGTTTTCAATAGTGTTGATTTTTTCATATGACGCTCCGTTGGATTTCAGTGGCATGTCGGACAACGCGTGACCAGCCAGAGCAGTGCAGCGGCCGCCGCCAGCGCGATCACGATATTCAGCACTGTTCTGTTGCTGCCCTGCCCCTCTTGTTCGCTCACTGCTTTGAGCCTGCGATGACTGCCGGATAACCGAGATCGGTGATCGCCTGCGCAATCGCTTGGGCGGACTGTTCACGATCTTCGTAGGTGATTGTCGCCGATGCTGTTTGGAGA
>JALUXN010000114.1 GCA_027018975.1 Mariprofundaceae bacterium
CCGGCCAGCACCGCCAATTTGCCGAGCTGCTCATCATCCGGCTCCTGCGCCAGATCGGCGGTGACCATCTGCTGAAAGGCATCGAACATCGCCTCAAACTCCGCCACCGTCTTGCCCTTCATCGCCTCGCTCATCAACGAGGCGGAGGCGACCGAAATCGCGCACCCCTCGCCCTCGAAGGAAATATCCTTGATCACATCATGCGCATCGACATGCAGATAGAGGTGCAGCTTATCGCCGCAGAGCGGGTTGTGGCCGTCGGCATCGTGGTTGTAGTGCTGCAATTTGCCAAAGTTGCGTGGCGCCTTGTTGTGATCGACGATCACCTGCATATAGAGATCTCTTAGGTCAAACATCTGACATCCTCAGGCGAAAATCGCCTTGGCTTTGGTGAGCGCGGCAAAGAGCGCATCGACCTCGGCCTCGCTGTTGTAGATCGAGAAGGAGGCGCGGGCGGTGGCCGGCACGTTGAAGAACTGCATCACTGGCATGGCGCAGTGGTGACCGGCGCGAATCGCCACCCCTTCGCGATCGACAATGGTGCCAAGATCGTGCGGATGCACGCCATCGAGCACAAAGGAGAGCACGCACGCCTTCTCCGCTGCTGTGCCAATCAACCGCAACCCCGCAAACGCCTCCGCCCGCTCGGTGGCGTAGCGCAGCAAATGCTGCTCGCGCGCCCGAATCGCATCAAAGCCGACCTGCTCGATATATTCCACCGCCTTGCCGAAGCCGATCGCGCCGGCGATATGGGGTGTCCCCGCCTCGAATTTGTAGGGCAACTCATTGTATTCCGTCTTCTCGAAGGTGACCGTGAGGATCATATCGCCGCCGCCGTGGTAGGGCGGCATCGCATCGAGGATCTCCCGCTTACCCATCAGCACGCCGATGCCGGTCGGGCCATACATCTTGTGCGCACTGGTGACGTAAAAATCGACATCCAGCGCGGCCAGATCGACCGGCAGATGTGCCGCCGCCTGCGCGCCGTCGATCAACACCTTCGCACCCACCGCATGCGCTTGCGCGGTGATCGTCTCGATCGGATTGATCGTCCCCAGCGCATTGGACATATGCACCGCACCCACCAGCTTCGTCCGTTCGCAGAGCAGCGCGGCGAAGGCATCCATATCGAGCTCGCCGCGCGCATTCATCGGCACCACTTTGAGGACCGCACCCGTGCGCTCGCAGAGCATCTGCCACGGCACGATATTGGAGTGGTGCTCCATGTGGGTGATCAGAATCTCATCGCCGGCCTGCAGGTTGACCTGCCCCCACGCTGTCGCCACCAGATTGATCGACTCGGTCGCGCCGCGCGTGAAGATCACCACATGCTGCGGATCGGCATGAAAGAAATTGGCGATGGTGCTACGCGCCGCCTCGTAATCGGCCGTCGCCCGCTCGCTCAAGGCATGCACACCGCGATGCACATTGGCGTTGTCATGCGCATAGTAGTGGCGCACCGCCTCGATCACCGAGGCCGGCTTCTGGGTGGTGGCGGCATTGTCGAGATAGGCGAGCGGCTTGCCATAGACCTGCTGCGCCAGAATCGGAAAATCGGCGCGGATGGCTGCGAGATCGAAATCGGTCGGGTTCATGTCAGCAGCGCCTCCATCCCCTGCAAGTTGGGCAGTTTGGCGAAGGCGTTGTGCTCGATAAAGCGGCGCACCGTCGCGTTGCCCATCTCAGCCAGCAGCGCATCGGCGAAGGCAAAGGTGAGCATCTGCTTCGCCTCATCCGCACTGATGCCGCGCGATTTGAGGTAGAAGAGCTGATCCTGATCGAGCTGGCCGACGGTGGCGCCGTGGGCGCACTTCACATCGTCGTGGTAGATCTCCAGCTCCGGCTTGGTATCGATCTCCGCGTTGTTGGAGAGCAGCAGATTGGCGTTGGACTGCGCCGAATCGGTCTTGGCCGCCCCCTCCGCCACGATGATTTTACCATTGAATACGCCATGCGCGCGACCATCAAGCACAGTGCGATAATTCTCGCGACTGCGACAGTGTGGCGCTTGATGTTGAACCATCGTGTGATGATCGGCGTGCTGGCGCCCGGTGAGTACAAACAGCCCGTTCAGCGCGCAACTGGCTGCCGCATTCGCCAAATCAATGACAATATCACTGCGCGACACCATACCGCCCAGCTCCACCGCATGTAGCGTGTAGTCGGCATGCGCCTGTTCAACCACCTCGACACGGCCGACATGCATCTGCTTCGCCGCCTCCATCTGCAGGCGGTAATGGGTGCAGCGGCTCCCTTCGTCCATGCGAATGGTGGTAACATGATTGCTCAATCCCACCTCGGCATGGTCGCCCGTGAAATGCTCGATCAGCTCTACCTCGGCATGATGGCCGATGCTCACACCGCAACGCAGATGTGCCGCGCCGCCGCGATGGATATAGTGAATATAGATCGGCCGATCGAGCCGGGTATTGGCCGGCACACAGATTGCCACGCCGTCGCGCGCCAGTGCACTGTTGGCCGCAACGAAGCCGCTGGCCAGCGGTGCATCAGCATCAAACTGGAGCAGCGGCACCACATCGTTCGGCGTATCTTCTATCAACGCCGCCAGCGGCTTGATTGTCACCGACTCCGGCAGCGCTGACCACGCCGGCGCAAACACGCCATCAATCAATGTGACGCGATAGGCATCCAGCCCCTCAATCGCCGTCGCTGCGGGATCTACCTCAGC
>JALUXN010000115.1 GCA_027018975.1 Mariprofundaceae bacterium
GCGATCTGCTGCACGGCGATATTACCTTTGCCCTGCGCGATCTCGATGATCCGGTGGTGGTGCGCTCGGATGGCTCGTTCACCTTCCTGCTGCCCAACGCGGTCGATGATGCGCTCGACGGGATCACCCACGCCCTGCGCGGCGATGATCACCTGACCAACTCCGCCTATCAGGTCTGGATGTTGCAGCAGTTGGGCTATACGCCGCCGCACTATCTGCATCACGGCCTGCTGCTCGGCCAAAATGGTGCCAAGCTCTCCAAACGGAGCGGCAGCCACAGTGTGGCCGAGCTGCGCGAGGCGGGGCTGTTGCCCGGCGCACTGGTGCAGGCGATGGCGCGCTTGGGGCACCCCAATATCTCCGATGAAGCCGATCGTATCGACAAGTTGGTGGCCGCATTCGACGCCGAGCGGGTAGCGACCGGCGCTGTGCGCTGGTCGGATGATGAGATGTGGCGCTGGCATACGCGCCTGCTGCACGCGCTCGATGTGGATGCGCTGTTGCCGCTGATTCGACCGCATCTGCCGGCGGGTGATGCCGAGCAGCTGCGCCGTTTTGCTGCGCTGGTTGGGCAGAATATTGAACGCGCCGAGGATGTGACCCACTATCTGCGCCTGTTGGATATTGAAGCGCCGCTGGGTGAGGAGGCATTGACCGTCTTGCGCGAGGCGGGGGCGGATTTTTTCAGGCTGGCCGCTGAACTATGGCAAGCGCTGGATGCGCCGAACTGGCAGGATTGGCTGGCGGCTCTGAAAGCGCGCAGCGGGCTGAAGGGAAAAGCGCTGTTTATGCCGCTGCGGGTGGCGCTCAGTGGTGCCATGCATGGGCCGGCGATGTCCGATCTGGTCGAGTTTCTCGGTGGCGATGCGCTGCTGGCGCGCATGAATGACGCGAAGAGACGGAGCGAAGCATGAGTCTGCAGGTCTATAATTCACTGAGTCGGGCGAAGGAGCCGTTTGTGCCGCAGGTGGCGGGGAAAGTCGGCATGTATGTCTGCGGCGTGACGGTCTATGACTACTGCCATGTCGGCCATGCGCGGGTGATGGTGGTCTTTGATATCGTCTATCGCTGGCTGCAGGCGCTCGGTTATGACGTGACCTATGTGCGCAATTTCACCGATGTGGATGACAAAATTATTCAGCGCGCGGCCGAACGCAAGATCGATATTGCAGCGCTCACGGGTGCGATGATTGCGGCGTTTTATGAGGATGCCGATGCGTTGGGCTGCCTGCGTCCGGATGTGGAGCCGCGTGCGACGGCGCATATGGATGCGATGATCGACATGATCGCTGCGCTGGTGGCGCGAGGCGCGGCCTATGTCGCCGACTCCGGCGATGTGCTCTATGCGGTGCGCTCTTTTGAACGATACGGGCAGCTCTCCGGCAAGCGTATCGACGAGCTGGAGGCGGGTAGCCGCGTGGAGGTCGATGCCAGCAAGCGCGATCCGCTCGATTTTGTCCTCTGGAAACGGGCGAAGGCGGGCGAGCCGGCGTGGGATTCGCCGTGGGGTGCGGGGCGGCCGGGCTGGCATATTGAGTGCTCGGCGATGAGCTGCGCCCATCTGGGCGAGACGTTTGATATTCATGGCGGTGGCATGGATCTGAAATTCCCCCATCATGAGAATGAAATCGCGCAGGCCTGCGCAGCCAACGGCGGCGATTTCGCCCGCTACTGGTTGCACAATGGATTTGTGAATATCAACGCCGAGAAGATGTCCAAATCGCTGGGCAATTTCTTCACTATCCGCGAAGTGACCGCCAACTATCACCCGGAGGTGCTGCGCATGTTCATGCTTGGCACCCACTACCGTTCACCGCTCGATTTCTCCGACCAAGCACTGGACGCCGCCAAGGCCGGTTTGGATCGACTCTATGAGACGAAGAAGCGGGTGGAGGGTCAGGGGGCAGATACGCCTCACCCCTCACCCCTCACCCCTGACTTCATACAATCCATGAACGACGACTTCAACACGCCGGAGGCGTTGGCTGTGCTGTTTGATTGCAGTCGCGATATCAATAAGGGGCTGGATCGTGGTGACGATGTGGCGGATCGGGTGGCGGAGTTTCATGCGATGTGTGATCTGCTCGCCATTGTGCAGCAGGATGCCACGCAGTGGTTCCAAGGCGATGTCGATGATAGCGCCGCCATCGAAGCGCTGATCGCCGAACGCACTGCGGCCAAGCAAGCGCGCGATTTCGCCCGCGCCGATGCCATTCGCGATCAACTGGCCGCCGACGGCATCCTGCTGGAAGACACGCCGGCCGGTACAACATGGAAAAAAAGCAGCTAATCGCGAAAGGAGTAGGGATGCCATATCTGTTGATATTGATGCTGTTGCTTGCGCCGGCCAGTGCGTTTGCGCTTGAGCAGGGGCGGACGATTCCGCAGACGCAGTCCAAGTTTCGCCTCACGTTTGATGATATGACCCTGCCTAAACAAGAGAAGATGGGGTTTTTGGGATATACACTGCTCTATGATGTGAACGACTGGTTTTCGCTGGGGGGCGCGGCGTATGGGGCGTTGACCGGTCAGCGCGGTGGATTCATTACGCTCGGTCTGGCTGGTGAAGTTCAGCATGATGTGAGTGACAAGATCGCTTTGAATGCGGGGCTGTTTGTCGGTGCCGGTGGCGGGCGCGGCGGCTATACCCTCTCCGGTGGCGGATTGATGATGCGTTACCATGCCGG
>JALUXN010000116.1 GCA_027018975.1 Mariprofundaceae bacterium
CGCTGTATTTGCTGCGAAAATCGCGCAGGATCTTCATGTAGAGCGTTTTGTTGCCCATCAGCCAGACCAGCCCCGCCTCGCTATCGATGCCCTCCAGCGGCGGGATGGTGATCGCTTCGTCTGACGCCGTGGGTGCTGCGTCATCCGTCGCCGGCGTCGGCGTACTGGCCGTTACCCAGCGCGCCAACACCTCCAGCAGCTCGCTCATATCGATCGGCTTGGCGACGTGATCATTCATCCCCGCCGCCAGACACGCCTCACGGTCGCCAACCATGGCGTTGGCGGTCATGGCGATGACCGGCAAATCCTTGAAGCGCGCCTGCTTGCGGATCGCCCGCGTGGCCTCGTAGCCATCCATCACCGGCATCTGAATATCCATCAATACGCCGTCGAAGCTCTCCTCCTCCAAGCGCTGCAGCGCCTCGGCACCATCGTTGGCCACGCTTACCCGCAGGTGGAACTTCTGCAGCAGCTCCAGCGCTACCTGCTGATTGATCTCGTTATCCTCCACCAGCAGCAGATGTGCGCCGACCAGCTGCGGCGGCGTGGTCAAATCGCCGCGCTCCATCGCGTCCGCCTGCCGCTGCGCCTCGACACCGCAGGCCAGCATGATGGCATCAAACAGCCCCGATTGCGTCACCGGCTTGCTCAGGTAGGTGTCGAAGCCGGCGGCCAATGCCTGCTCGCGTATCGTTTCGCGCTCAAACGAGGAGATCATAATCATCGCCGGTGGTTGCGCTTGCCGGCGTATCTGCCGCCCGGCCTCCAGTCCATCCATACCCGGCAGGCGCCAATCCATCAGCACCAGATCAAAGGACTCCTCCGACAAGCGTGCCAGCGCCGCTTCGGCGGATTCCACCGCCTGCCACTGGAAACCGAAAGCGGTGACGAAATTGCTCAGGATGTCGCGTGAGATCGCATTGTCATCGACAATCAGCAAACGCAACTGCGCCAGTTTCTCCGGCACAATCAACCGCCGCTCCGGCTGTGCCTGACCGATACCGAAACAGGCGGTGAAGCTGAACGTGGTGCCTACGCCCGGCTGCGATGCCACCCGAATCTCGCCGCCCATCATCGCCACCAGCTGTTTGCAGATGCTCAACCCCAGACCTGTGCCGCCATACTTGCGCGTGGTCGAGCCGTCGGCCTGGGAGAAGGGCTGAAACAGCCGCTCGCACGCCGCCTCATCCATACCGATACCGGTATCGCGCACGGTAAAGAGCAGGCGCAACTGGTCGTCGTGCCTCGCCTGCTCGCTGACGCTGAGCACCACCTCACCGCGCTCGGTGAATTTCACCGCATTGCCGAGCAGATTGATCAACACCTGCCCCAGCCGTATCGGATCGCCGATCAGTTCGGTGCGCATATCCGGCTTGGCGGCGATGAGCAGCTCCAGCCCCTTCTCGGCGGCCGACAGCGCCAGCATATTGGTGACATGCTCCAGTACATCGTTGAGATCAAAGGCGACCGACTCGATCTCCAGCTTGCCCGCCTCGATCTTGGAGTAGTCGAGAATGTCGTTGATAATGGTCAACAGCGATTGCGAGGATTGCTCTATTTTGTGCAGGTAGTCGCGCTGCTTGTCGGTCAGCTCGGTGTGCATCAGCAGCGTGCCGAGGCCGATGATGGCGTTCATCGGGGTGCGAATCTCGTGGCTCATATTGGCGAGAAACTCGCTCTTGCTGCGCGCCGCCGCCTCCGCCTGCTCCTTGGCTTCACGCAGTGCATCCTCGGCCTGTTGACGGGCGCTGACATCGATGGCGATGACCAGATTCTTCTCAGCCAGCGCCACGGCGCGCCACTCGGTGGTTTTTACACTGCCATCTTTGCACTGTACTTGTGTCTGCAATGGCTCCACCTGCTGATGCTCGCGCTCGGCGCGTGCGATGCGCGTCAACCAGCTTTTGATCACCCACTGTCGATAATTGGTATCGGGGTAGGCAAGCTCGAACCAGCGCCCCCAGTCGGGTAGCTCCGCCGCTGTCCAGCCGAACATCTCCACAAACGCCTGATTCAGGGAGTCGACCCGATAGCCTGCTTCTTCACCGCGGCTGATGGCGATGGCAAAAGGTGCTTGATCGATGATGTTGGCCAAATCCTGGGTGCGTGCCTTCACCTCTTCGCGCAGGTAGAGCGTCGCGCTGGTGGAGAGGCGCAGCAGCAACACCACCAGCATCAGAATCATGCCGATGCTGCCGGCCAGCACCATCAGCACCAGCCGCTGGATGGTTTGATAGTTTTGCAACGCTTCGTCGAGATCGATTTCGGTGGTCAGCCCCAGACCGAGGCGATGATCCCAGAGCCAGGCACCGAGCACCGGCACGCCGCGATAGTCGCGATAGCTCTGACTGTCGCTACCGTTGTTGCCGGCGGTGGCGGAGGCGGCCATGCGGGTGAGTGGTAGATGGCTGCGATCCGGGTTGGATGGATGCTGCAACAGATTGCGCCCCGGATCGCGCAGGGTGATATTGAGCAGACTCTGCTGCTGCGGCTGAATCAGGCCGATGCGGCGCAGCTGTTGATCGAACCGGCTCTCGGAGATCATCCGGCCGGCTCTATCGAAGGCGTAGGTCTCGCCACTCTTGCCGGCGCGGCCGAACTGCAGCATATGGGTGAAATCGGCCGCCGGATCGCTGCGCACACTCATCACCGCGATCACTGTGCCGCTC
>JALUXN010000117.1 GCA_027018975.1 Mariprofundaceae bacterium
CGGCACCGGCCTGCATCATATGGTCTTCGAGGTGGTCGATAATGCCATCGATGAGGCGCTGGCCGGCCACTGCGATAAGATTGAAGTGATCATCCACTCCGACGACTCGGTGACGGTGCGCGATAACGGGCGCGGGATCCCAGTCGGTATGCACTCGGAGGAGCATCGTTCGGCCGCCGAAGTGATTATGACGGTGCTGCATGCCGGTGGTAAGTTCGATGACAACTCCTACAAGGTCTCCGGCGGGTTGCATGGCGTGGGTGTGTCGGTGGTCAATGCGCTCTCCGAATCATTGGAGCTGGTGATTAAGCGTGATGGCAAGGTGCACTATCAGAAGTATCAGATGGGGGAGCCGGTCGAGCCGTTGAAGGTGATCGGTGAAGCGCAGGGCACGGGCACCGAGGTGCGATTCCTGCCCAGTCTGGATATCTTCTCCCATCGCAATATGTCGTTCGACATCCTCTCCTCGCGTCTGCGCGAGCTCTCTTTTCTCAATAGTGGCGTGCATATCGAAGTATTCGACGAGCGTAGCGATCAGAAGGTGGTTTTCGAGTACGAGGGAGGTATTGCCGCCTTTGTTGATCATCTTAATCGCACCCGTACACCGCTGCATGGGCAGTGTGTCTCGATGCGGGCGGAGAAGGATGATGTGATGGTCGAGCTGGCGATGCAGTGGACCGACTCCTATCAGGAGAATATTTTCTGCTTCACCAATAACATTCCACAGAAAGATGGTGGCACGCACTTGGCGGGCTTACGCGGCGCCTTGACCCGCACGATCAATAACTACGCCAACGCCAATGGCCTGACGAAGAAATTGAAGGTGAGTTTGACCGGTGAGGATTGCCGTGAAGGGTTGACGGCGGTGCTGTCGGTGAAAGTGCCCGATCCGAAGTTTTCCTCGCAGACCAAGGAGAAATTGGTCTCCTCCGAGGTACGGCCGATTGTTGAGAGTGTGGTCAACGAAAAACTGGCCGAGTGGTTTGAAGAGAATCCGAAAGAGGCGAAGCGCATTGTCAGCAAGGTAGCTGAAGCAGCGACGGCGCGGGATGCGGCACGCAAAGCACGCGATCTCACCCGCCGCAAAGGGGCGCTCGATATCTCCAGTCTGCCGGGTAAATTGGCCGATTGTCAGGAAAAAGATCCGGCGCTCTCCGAACTCTATCTGGTGGAGGGTGACTCCGCCGGCGGCTCTGCCAAACAGGGGCGTGATCGTAAAGCACAGGCGATTCTGCCGCTCAAGGGTAAGATTCTGAATGTCGAGAAGGCGCGTTTTGATCGCATGCTCTCCTCGCAGGAGATCGGCACCATGATCACCGCGCTCGGCACCGGTATCGGCAAGGATGATTTCGATATCTCCAAATTGCGCTACCACAAGATTGTCATCATGACCGATGCCGATGTCGATGGTTCACACATCCTCACGCTGTTGCTCACCTTCTTCTATCGCCAGATGCCGGAGGTGATCGAGCGCGGTCATCTCTATATCGCCCAGCCGCCGCTCTATCGCGTCGCACGCGGCAAGAAGGCGCGCTATATTGCCAACGATGATGAGCTGTTCGAGTTCCTGCTCGAGCATGGCAGCGAGGGCAAAGAGTATTTCAGCAGCAAGAATGCCAAGGCGATGAGCGGTGAGCGGCTGCAGACGATGATCCGCAGCATCAACCGCCTGCAGAAGTTGCAGGATCGCCTGTCGCAGCGGATCGATGCAGTGGTACTCAAATATCTGGTTGAGAGTGGTAAGACGACGATCAAGATGATGCGTCATCGCGAGCTGCTGGAGGAGCGGATGGAGGCGCTGGCGTGGGCATTCAATAACAGCACCCGCGAAGATGAGACGCTCAGCTGGAAGGTGATGGAGGATGCCGAGGATGGCAGTTTCTGGGTACAGTTCCAGCGCCGTGACCATGGCCGCGTGATGATCTCCCGACTCGATAAAGATCTGGTCAGCACAGCTGAGTTTGCTGAAGCGCAGAAACTCTGCGCGGCGCTGCAGAATCAGGTGGAGGCGGGCGCTTATCTCAAATCTGGCGACACCACCACGCCGATCAGTCACTACGAAGAGCTGGCCCATATGATCGAGGCGACCGGCCGCAAAGGACTCAATATCCAGCGCTACAAAGGCCTGGGTGAGATGGATCCCGAGCAGCTTTGGGAGACCACCATGGATCCAGCGGCGCGCACCTTCCTACGCGTGACGCTCGAAGATGTGGTCAATGCCGATGAAACCTTCTCCACCCTCATGGGTGATGCTGTCGAACCCCGCCGCCGCTTTATCCAGGATAACGCCCTGAAGGTGCGCAATCTGGATGTATAACGCGGTGGTATTCATTTCATCCTACGGTTTGCCCGCTAGCGGTGTTGAACATACACATGTGCAACAGCACACTGCGCGTGTTCGTCCTTGCTATCGAACAAACCATGGGCGATCTGAACAGTTCCAGCATGCGGCTGAATAGCCACTCAACTGAGTAACACGCGGGTCGTTAGATGCGCTCTTCGCGTAGGATCAACTCGCCGCGGAGGGATTGTCCGTAGGCTTCGGTGATACGCAGGGGCATGATTTGACCGATTTGACGGGGGTTTCCGCGGAAATGGACAATCTTGAAATCGGGGGTGCGCCCTTGCATGTCGCCGGTGCTGCGGCTCTCTTTTTCGACCAATACCTC
>JALUXN010000118.1 GCA_027018975.1 Mariprofundaceae bacterium
CGCCTCGATTTGACGAATCCGTTCGCGTGTTACGCCGAACTGCTTGCCCACCTCTTCGAGCGTATGGTCGGTATTCATGCCGATGCCGAAACGCATCCTGAGCACCTTCTGCTCGCGGTCGGTGAGATTCTCCAGCACATCGAGCGTCGCCTCGGCCAGCGCCGCGCTGACTGCTGTATCGAGCGGGTTCTCCGCCTTCTCATCTTCGACAAAATCGCCCAGCTGTGAATCCTCATCGTCACCGATCGGCGTCTCCAGCGACACCGGCTCTTTGGCCACCTCGAGGATCTGCTCCACCTTCTCCACCGGCATCTCCAGATGCTCGGCCAGCTCCTCCGGTGTCGGCTCACGGCCGATCTCCTGCGCAATCTGGCGGGAGACACGCATCATCTTGTTGATTGTCTCGATCATATGCACCGGAATGCGAATAGTGCGCGCCTGATCGGCGATTGAGCGGGTGATCGCCTGACGAATCCACCAGGTCGCATAGGTGGAGAACTTATAGCCGCGCCGCCACTCGAACTTCTCCACAGCCTTCATCAGACCGATATTCCCCTCCTGAATCAGGTCGAGAAAACCGAGGCCGCGATTGGTATATTTCTTGGCGATGGAGATCACCAGACGCAGGTTCGCCTCGATCATCTCGCGCTTGGCCTGACGCATCTTCGCCTCGCCCATGGTCAGCTTGCGCGCCACCTCCTTGAGCTCCTCGACATGCATCTCGGTCTCCTGCTCCACCCGTTTCAGGCGACGCTGGTTCTCCTTGATCTTGCCGGCCACCGCTTCGATATTCTCAACCCACACGGCATCCTTGTGTTGACGCATCAACTCATCGATCCAACGCTCGTTGGTCTCGTTCGGCGGAAAGGTTTCGAGGAAGAGTTTGCGCGGCATGCGTGCCTTCAGCGCATAATCGCGGATTGTGCGCTCGAAACGGCGCACCCGCTCGACCGCATTCTTGAAGCGCTGCACCAGCTGATCGAGCTGCCGCGGTGAGAAGGGGATGCTCACCAGCTCCATCAGCATGCCATCGAGCGCTTCGCGATTCTTGGCCAGCAAATTCTGATCATTCGGCCGCTTGGCCAGCTTCTTCTTCGAATCGATAAACTTATCGTGCCACGCCTTGGCTGCCGCAAAGTGGAGCAGCGCCTCTTCCAGCTGCTCCTCTTTGGTAATCACCGTCTCCACCATCGGCGTACCGTCCGGCGTGGCGGTGCGTGCCTTGATTGCCTCAGTCAGCTGCTCGCCATCGAGCTTCTCGACCTCCAGCGGCTCATCATCGTCATCTTCGCTGCGGCTCATGCGATTCTCATACTCTTTAATCGCCGCTGAGTTGACCACCTTCTCATCGACATCGATGATGTCGCGGAAATTCGGCTCCTCATCATTCTCCAGCGCCTCATCGCGAATCTCGATAATCCGCTCGCCGAGCAGCATGATTTCACGGAAGGTCGAAGGGCAGAGGCAGATCGACTCATGGATCTGCATACGCCCCTCTTCAATGCGGCGGGCGATCTCAATCTCGCCCTCGCGGGTGAGCAGCTCCACCGTCCCCATTTCGCGCAGATACATGCGCACCGGATCATCGATGCGCACCACGGTCCCCAGCTGCGAGGTATCGGCACGCAGGGCGGAGTCCTCTTTGCGCAGACGATCCTTGCGCATCGCGTAAGCACCGGTCGGCGCCCGCTCGGGATCGACCACCTCAACACCCATCTCGGTGAAGACATTGATCAACGCCTCAACACGGTCGGCAGTGACTAGGTCGCCCGGCAGATGTTTGTTCAGCTCTTCATAGGTGATGAAGCCGGCCTGTTTACCCTTGGCCATCAGGGTGCCGAGTTCACGGACCATCATTTGATCAGAATCAGATTTGGACATGCGTTACGCTCCTCACTCTTGCAACTCTTCGCTTAATTGTTCAGTCAGTTCCTGCTGCTGCTGTTGCAACATGCGCAAACGGTTATTCAGGCGGATGGACTCATCCAAGCCCGGCTTTTGGTGTAAACGCAGACGGATCGCGCTGGCTTCCATATCCAACAACAGACTCTTGAACTCGATATCAGTAACGGACGCCTGATTCACCCAGCGAGCAATCAGGGCTTGGCAGTCAGGGAACTCCTGTGCCAGCTGTCTCGCGATGTCGGTCTTATTGTCTTCGGCATCCGCTGTGATCGAAAAAGCGCGCGAGTATAGTTCGTGAATCGGGGCAAGGTCAACAAAAAAGCCTTTCGCCTCCGCCGGCAGCTGCGCAAAACGCCCACTCTGCTGCATCAAGCCGGCCAGAAAACGCTCCTGCAAACGGTTCAATGGCACTTCTGGCGCTCTATCCACTGCATCTACCGCATCCTCAGCCGCGAAACGGTGCTCCCGCCGTGCCACACGCCCCTGCGACTGCAGTGCCACACCGGTCGCCCGCTCCACCTCCTGACGCCAGACCGTGCGCAGATAGTGATCACTCATCGTCGCCAGCATCGCATCAGCCTTTTTGGCCATACGCGCCCGCCCCTCAGCGCCCTGGCCGGCAAGCAGTTTCAGCCCCATCAACCAGGTCTCCAGCACCGGCTTACTCGCCTGCTCCAGCCGCGCCACAAACGCCTCGCGCCCTTCGCGCTGCAGCAGCGAATCGGGATCCTCCCCCTCCGGCAGAT
>JALUXN010000119.1 GCA_027018975.1 Mariprofundaceae bacterium
ACGCAATGGCAAAGTTACAAGCTTTGATCGTAGCAAAATCATGGTCGCTATCACCAAGGCTTTTCTGGCCGTCGAAGGCCACGGCGCAGCAGCTTCGCGCCGTATTCACGAAATTGTCGATGTGCTGACAACCCAAGTCGTTGACGCACTGCTGCGACGCCTGCCCGAAAATGGCACGGTCCATATCGAGGATATTCAGGATCAGGTTGAGCTAGCCCTGATGCGTGAGGGCCACCACAAGGTCGCACGTGCCTATGTGCTCTATCGTGCCGCCCGTGCCAGCGAACGTGAACATGCCGTCGATGCAGATCGACCCGGTGAACAGAGCAAGCCGATTGAGTTGTTGATGCCGGATGGTCAGCGACAATTGCTTGATGAACAGCGCTTGTATCAACTGATCGATGAATCCTGCGCAGACCTTGAGGCACTCGATACGCATACGCTCTATGATGCGATCCGCCAGCAACTATTTGATGGCATGAAGGAGAGTGATTTCCGCGCCGCCGTGGTAATGAATGCCCGCACCATGATCGAACGCGATCCCGCCTTCGGTCAGGTGGCAGCCCGTTTACTGCTCGATAATGCCCGTCATGAAGCACTCAGTTTTATCGAAGGCCATGCCGTCGAGGCGATGCAGTCGGAGATGAAAGCGCGCTATCCGGACTATTTCCGGAGCTATATTCATCGTGCCATTGAACTGGAACTACTCGACGAGGAACTCGGCCGCTACGATCTGCCCCAGTTAGCCGCTGCCATCCGCCCAGAGCGTGACAGCAATTTCACCTATCTGGGACTGCAGACGCTCTATGACCGATATTTCATTCATCATGAACAGATTCGTTTTGAATTGCCGCAGGCCTTCTTCATGCGCGTGGCTATGGGGTTGGCAATCAACGAGATTGATCGCGAAGCGCGTGCGATTGAATTTTATGAACTGCTCTCCTCTTTCGATTTCATGAGCAGCACGCCAACCCTGTTCAATGCCGGCACGTTGCGTCCGCAGATGTCCTCCTGCTATCTAACCACGGTGCCCGATTCGCTGGACGGTATTTATGGCGCTATCCGGGATAATGCAATGCTATCCAAATATGCCGGCGGACTAGGCAATGACTGGACACGTGTACGCGGTCTCGGGGCCTATATCAAGGGCACCAATGGCTCTTCACAGGGGGTAGTGCCATTCCTGAAAGTCGCCAACGATACAGCCGTGGCGGTCAATCAGGGTGGCAAGCGCAAGGGCGCGGTCTGCGCCTATCTGGAGACTTGGCATATCGATATCGAGGATTTCCTCGAACTGCGCAAGAACACCGGCGATGAGCGTCGCCGTACCCATGATATGAACTCAGCTAACTGGATTCCCGACCTGTTCATGAAGCGCGTGGCCGAAGAGGGAAAATGGACGCTGTTCTCGCCTGAAGAGGTGCCGGATTTGCACGACCTGTATGGCACAGCATTCGAATCTGCCTATGAGGCTTATGAAGCCCGGGCTGCGCGTGGGGAGATGCGTATCAGCCGCAGCGTCAGCGCTGTTGAGCTGTGGCGTAAGATGCTGGGCATGCTGTTCGAGACCGGTCATCCGTGGATCACGTTCAAGGATCCGTGCAATATCCGCTACACCAACAATCACGCCGGCATCGTACACTCCTCCAATCTGTGCACTGAAATCACCCTGCACACCAATGATCAGGAAATCGCCGTCTGCAACTTGGGCTCGGTTAATCTGGCCCGCCATATCGTCAATGGCGAAATCGATCGTAACCACCTTGAACAGACAGTAACTACAGCCATGCGTATGCTCGATAATGTCATCGATTATAACTACTACAGTGTGCCGCAGGCGCGACGCTCGAATATGCGCCACCGACCAGTCGGGCTCGGCATTATGGGTTTTGCCGATGCGCTCTGTCAGTGTAATATGTCCTATGCCTCGGATGAGGCGGTTACATTCGCCGATTTGAGCATGGAGCTGATCAGCTACTATGCCATTAGCGCATCATCTGCGCTGGCGAAGGAACGCGGCACCTATGCCAGTTATGACGGTTCATTATGGAGCCGGGGTATTTTGCCGATCGATTCGCTGCAACTGCTGCGCGAAGCCCGTGGCGATTACCTGCAGGTGGATGATACACGCAGGCTGGACTGGGATACATTGCGCGAAACCGTCAAACAGCACGGCATACGTAATTCCAATGTGTTGGCCATCGCACCGACAGCAACCATCGCCAATATCTGCGGCGTGTCGCAGGGTATTGAGCCCGTCTATCAGAACCTGTATGTCAAATCGAACCTGTCGGGTGAATTTATCGTGATCAACCCGTGGCTGGTCGAGGATCTGAAAGCACTGGATTTGTGGGATGATGTGATGATCAATGATCTGAAGTATTACGATGGATCGGTGCAGCAAATCGATCGTATCCCGGAGACACTGAAAAGCAAATACGGCACAGCCTTCGAGATGGATTCGTGCTGGCTCATCGAGGCTGCAGCCCGCCGGCAGAAATGGATCGATCAGGCCCAGAGCCTTAACCTCTATATAGCCGAACCCTCCGGTAAGCAGCTCGACAACCTCTACAAACTGGCCTGGGTCAGGGGCCTGAAAACCACTTATTATCTGCGCTCGGTCGGCGCATCGCATGTGGAAAAAAACACGGATAAGCATGTCGCAGGTATCGATGAAACGCCGTCTGTCTGCTCCATTCTTGATCCCGATTGCGAAGCATGTCAGTGAGCGGAGATACAATGAAATCACTCAACTGGGATGACCCTTTGACAACACACCCTCGCCCCACCCGTGAGATGCAGTCCGACATCAGCATGGACGATAACACGGCACGGCTTCCCGGCGTGGATACAGCTACAGCCAATTTGAATCCGGTGCGAGCCGAAGATAAACGTGTGATCGGTGGCATGGGAGATATCAATCAGCTGGCTCCGTTCCGCTACCCATGGGCCTGGCAGTATTTCCTTAATGCCAACAAGAACCACTGGACACCTCTGGATATCAACATGAATCAAGATGTGCACGATTATCATCACAAGCTGACCCTAGAAGAAAAGCATATGTATGAAAATGTACTGGCCTACCTGACCACCTCCGATATTCTTGCCATGCGCAATATCGGCCTGGCCGTGATGGAGAAGATGACCGCGCCGGAGTTGCAGATTTATCAAGCTAGACAGGTTTATGAGGAGGCGCTGCACACTTGGACCTACCAGCACTGTATCGAGTCAATCGGACTGGATCAGGGCGAAATCTATAACCGCTACCGCGTGGTCCCAGCGATTCATCACAAGATCGATCTCGCCAACCGGCGAATGCAATCGGTATTGCGCTCGGATATAGATATGAAGGATCCGGCAGAGCTGAATAATTTCATCATGTCCTATCTGTTTTTCGCTGCTGTATTCGAGGGCAGCTGGTTCTACAACGGTTTCTCGCCGATCTTTTCGCTGCAGCGGCGTGGCCTGATGAAGGGCACGGCTGAGCAATTGCAATACATCATGCGCGATGAAGTCATGCATGCTGGGTTCGGTATCCGGGTAGTGCGTCAGATTATGCGTGAGGAACAGGTTACGCTCGATGAACAGGCTCTGCGCCAGATGTGGATCGAGGCCGAGGCGGCTGAAGCCGATTATGCCCGTTATCTGTTGCCCGAACCGATCCTCGGCTATTCGGCTGACAATCATATTTCACAATTCCGTTTTATCGCCAACCGGCGCGCCAAACAGTTGGGCTGTACGGAACCATTCGCGGGAGCGGAAAATGCCCTGCCGTGGCTGGATGAGCAAGCCAATATGCGCAAGGAAAAAAACTTCTTCGAGACACGCGTTACCGAGTATCAAACAGGAGGCGGGTTGAGCTGGTGAAAGTGATCTCGGGGCGGTTCATAATCGATAGCGGGGAATTGCTATCACTCATCGTTTTCCGTCAAAACAGTGGAACGGACTTTTTGTTCAATATATTTAGCCCAGTTGCTAGGGGTATCCTGCTTTTTTGGAAGGTGTGAAAGAAATGTAATTCCGTTGGGCATGGAGTCCTTTTTCCAATGGCCATTATTGATGACCATCTTATTGATCCAATCGGGGGCATCTGATATTGGATCATGGCTATGGATGAAGAGAGTGGATAGAGACAGTTTGTTGTTTGAATAATCTCGTCCTATTTCCAAAAGATAGCAGTCACCACCTCCAAAATTTACTTTAGCAAGGCACCATGCTCTAGGCTTTCCATTATTCATTTTAAGGAACCATCTGGACCCAATGCCCTTTGGCTTTTCCAAGGCTGTTCCGGAAACAACCCAAGATAAGCTTGTTTTCTCTTTTTTGCCAAGTTCTTTGACTGCTGTTACGAGAGATATAGAGAATTTCTCAAGACCATTCCATTGGTGTTCTGTATCCTGAGTTTCTTTTGTGCCGACTCCGACATCTTCGGAATTCTCTGGAGAGCGACTGGATGAGACGTTATCGGAAAGATGGCCTTGCATTTTTTTGGTCGAAGAAGCTTCGCTTTGGCTGTGGGGTTGGACTGTCGCAGTTTCAACTTGTGTCGGAGCTTCCTTTTTCTCTTTATACTCCGGGTTGATTTCGATCATATTCAGTTCAGAGAATGAATTGCATTGAATATGGATATACTTCTTCGGTCTTGAAATATGGGAGCTTGATGGTTCCAGTATCACATCATCTGTGGACTCCGGGGCTTCAGGTGTTGGCTCATCGACATCTTCAGGAGTGTTTTTGGCCACCCGTTTGGGGTGTTTAGTTTCATCAACTATTAGAGATGTGTAATTAGGGTGAGTTGGTTCAATCCTTTTAAATAGGATTGGGAGCCCGTGAACGTCAAGAATTTCCTGAATCCAGTGCGTCGATCCGATATTTTTTGATGTGGCTAAAATTGAGACCCCTTCATTAAAAAGCCATGGCAAATCAACTGCAACCCAGTCTGAAGCTTTAGGAAGATGCTTGGCGACCGATTGCCAACCTTCTGACAGGCTTGGGGTCGAGGTGATGAGAGACAATAAAGGGATATCTCCAGTTCTTGGAAGCTTTGTAAATGTGATGTATAGCGTATCATCCTGAATGAAGGATTCCAGAACCAATTCATCCAGTCCTTGGTACATAATAATGGATCGCGCCATTTCAGGAGACCGCACAAACATTTTACGCATCAGTTCAATGGCAGGAAGCCAGTATTCATGCCCCTTACTATCAGTCCAATGAAATACTTTAGTCTCTGGGAGAGATGGGTCTTTGTTAAAGGCTATAAGAAGAGTTTGATTGCCCAATCGGGCTTGAGCGTCTCGCAACGTCAGCACTTCTATTTTTTGATCTGAAGGGATATCTATCCAAATATGGTCGCTATCTAGGATCCCATTTGAAAGATGAGGAGATTCTTCAAAAACTCTTCCAGGAGTGAGGCGAGGAAGAGAAATCCAGTCCATCTCAAGAAGAGAAATATCCTTGTTGGATGTTGACATATTTCTGAAAATAGCTTTGGTGGTTGGCCCTCTCCCGCCTTTCGAAACTTTTAAGCCATATACCAGCTCTAATCGAAGCCTCTCACCATCGGGAAATGGCCATGATTGTTTTGATGTGCGAATAGTCGGGTTACCTGAAACCATTGATCCTTAATTTCTCTTATATAAACAATATGTTACATAATATCTTATTATTTATTGATGTGATATTTCTTATTAACTAATGGAAAATCTCATTAACTAGTATAGCAGCACACAGCACATCGCTATCCGCATTTGCTGTCGCCACATTCCAAGCAGCAGTTGCAGTTGTCTAATCTTACCACAGCCATGGCGCCGCATTTGTCGCAGAGTTGGCCTTTGGCGACGGCATCTTTGCCGAGTTTCTCTTCGGCTTCTTGGCGTTTGGCGTTCAGTTCGGCGTTGTTGAGTTGGCCTTCCATCATGCCGATGGAGACGAGATGCTGCTGAATCACTTCGCCGATTTCGGCAACGATGGAGGGCATGTATTTGCCGCCGCGTTTGTAGTAACCGCCGCGCGGATCGAAGACGGCTTTCAGCTCTTCGACAAGGAAGGTGACATCGCCACCTTTGCGGAAGATGGCGGATGTGACGCGGGTGAGCGCGACGATCCACATGAAGTGCTCCATGTTTTTCGAGTTGATGAAGATCTCGAAGGGGCGGCGATGCTCCTCGGGGGTGCCGCGATTGATCACCACGTCGTTGATGGTGATATACATGGCATGGTCGGAGTGCGGGGTTTTGATCTTGTAGGTGCTGCCTTCGAGGATGTCGTCGCGCTCCAACAGCGGGGCAATCTGGTGCACCTTCTCCTGCTCAGTGGCGCTCTCCTCCTGCGGTTTTTTGACTTCAAATCCGGTGATTTTTTTCTCGATTTTAATGGCCATGGTATCCTCCTCTGGCGGCCAGCAGGCGGGCGATCTGCTGCTGGGTCTGGTTGGGTTGTGGCGCACGCATGCTGCGGTGCGGCGGTTTGATCTGGGCGGCCGCCGGCATCGGCGGCATCACCCAGAGATTGATCGGCGGAATGCGGAAGTCAGCCCAAGAGGGTCGCACTAAAACTTCCCATAATAACCCTCTTTGAGGGCGTCGAAGAGGTTGGCGGCGCTGTGCATTTCGCCATCATATTCGATCTCTTCATTGCCCTTCGCTTCGATGGTGGTGCCATCTTCGAGGGTGAAGCGGTAGGTGGTGTTGGCCAGATCTTCCTCTTTGACCAGCACGCCCTGGAACGCCTCGGGATTGAAGCGGAAGGTGGTGCACCCCTTGAGTCCCTGATCGTAGGCGTACATGTAAATATCCTTGAAATCGTCGTAGGGGAAGTCGGTCGGCACGTTGGCGGTCTTGGAGATCGACGAATCGACCCAGCGCTGCGCGGCCGCCTGAATATCAACATGCTGCTTGGGGGTGACCTCGTCGGCGCTGATGAAGTAGTCGGGCAGCTTGTTCTCCGCCTGCTCCGCAAACGGCATCGCCTCGGGATTGATCAGCTGGCGGTAGGCGAGCAGCTCGAAGGAGAAGACATCGACCTTCTCCTTGGTCTTGCGCCCTTCGCGGATGATATTGCGCGAATAGTGGTGGGCGAAGCTCGGCTCGATGCCGTTGGAAGCGTTGTTGGCCAGACTCAGCGAAATCGTGCCGGTCGGCGCGATCGAGGAGTGGTGGGTGAAGCGGCAGCCGGTCTCGATCAGCTGTTCGAGCAGCTGTTTATCCGCACCGTTGCCGGTGGCGAGGAATTTCTGCATATATTTGGAGTATTTGCCCCACAGCACCCTGCCCGGCAGCTTGTCGCCGACCTGAATGCCGTCGTCGGCCATCTCCGGCCGCTTGGCCATCATCTCCGGTGTGACCTCGTACGCCATCTCCAGCGCCGGCGCGACACCCTTCTCCTCGGCCAGCTCCAAGCCGGTGGCGAAACCGGTGCGCGCCATTTCGTAGGCGATCTTCTCGGTGAACTCGAGCGACTCGGCGGAGCCGTAGGGGGTGCGCAGCATGGTCAGCGCCGAACCGAGGCCAAGGAAGCCCATGCCGTGGCGGCGCTTGGAGAGGATCTCCTGACGCTGCTTCTCCAGCGGCAGACCATTGATATCGACCACATTATCGAGCATGCGGGTGAACACCGCGACCACTTCGCGGTAGGCATCCCAGTCAAAATAGGCCTCATCGGTGAACGGTTTGCGTACAAATTTAGTCAGATTCACTGAGCCGAGTAGACATGCGCCATAGGGTGGCAGCGGCTGTTCGCCGCAATTATGGGCGTGGATGCCATTGGCATCGAAGGTATTGATGCCGGGCACCTGCACGTCGAAGACATCTTCGACACCATCCGGGGTGATGGCAGCGACCTCGGCGACAAAACGTTGGCGATTGAGTCGGCGTTTGTAGTTGCCTAGCAAAGCGCTCAGACGCGCGTGCTTATCGCGATCGGCAAAACCGATGCGTGCATCGAAGCTGCGCAGCGCAGCGCCACTGATCACCAATTCGTGCTGCGCCTTGGTGGCGTAGTGGCGTTTGCCGCCATGTCCATCGGGCAACAGGGATTCACCGGCTGCTCGGCGATTTTCATAAATAGTCGCGGTGATGCCGAGTCGCAGCAACATGCGCTGGACGCCTTGTAGGCAGGCAAGGTCACTCTGCGCTAAACGCACGGAGACCCCTTTGGCTTGTGAGCCCTGCACAGAGCCATCGGCATCGAAGAGGCCGCGCAGGAAGCCCGCATAGAAGTCGGAACCTTCACGCTCAATCGCCGGGGTGACTGTTTTGGCGCCCGGCTGCATGCCGAGCTGGTGAGCGAGATCGCGCAGTGCGGCCGACTTCAAGCGGAATTCGCCACGCCCTTGCACTGCATGCCAGCCCTGAAAATCGCTGCGGTGCGGTAACGTGCGGGCAGCCTCTTCAGCCTCCTGCATCAGCGCGTAGGCGCCATCGCTCTGCATGCCGCTGCCGCCGTTGGCGACCTGCTGCGCCGGCCAAGCAGAAAGGATCGCAGTATCGGATTTCAGCGTACCATCGCCAAGCAGCAAACCGAGCAGATAGCCCTGCTGGCAGCTGTGTTGCCCCGACCATGTGAGGTTGTCGTGTGTGTGGAGGAGCACGCGGTCACCGGCCTGCAGCTGCCCCGCCTCAACCCATTCGCTCTCGCATGACCAGCGGGTGAGTTTGGTGATTTTACGGACACGGTGGTTGTCGGTCAGACGCAATGCATAGCCCGCCTTGGTCTGCAGGCGCAGTACCGGTTTGTGGCCGGTTTTGAAAAAGCCCTGTGCGGTAGTGGCATGCGCCTGACCATCCACGATGGCGTCAAAACCATGCCCGAGCAGCTCGGAGACCTGACGCGGTCCGGCTGCAGTCTGCACCCAAGTATCGGCGGTGACGCATGGATTGGTCGCCCGAATCTCTTCGCAAAACCAGTTGTTATTCAGGTCGTTCACTTCGTCGATAAGGATGAAGCCGGGCTCGGCGTAGTCGTAGGTGGAAGCCATGATGACATCCCACAAGCGCTGCGCTTTGATCGTTTTATAGACCTTGCAGGCCACACGGCCGCGATCATCTTTGATGGCATTGGCCGGCGGATTGGCGACCTTTTTGAAGACAATGCGGGTCTCGCTGTCGTCAATTTCGGTCTGGGTGGCGGGGAAGACGAGATCCCAGTCGGCATCGTTTTTCACTGCTTCCATGAAGTCGCGCGTGATCAGGCAGGAGAGATTGAACTGGCGCAGACGACCATCTTCGCGCTTGGCGCGGATGAAATCCATGACGTCGGGGTGGGAGATGTCGAAGGTGCCCATCTGCGCACCGCGACGGCCGCCGGCGGAGGAGACGGTGAAGCACATTTTGTCGTAAATATCCATGAAGGAGAGCGGGCCGGAGGTGTAGGCGCCGGCACCGGAAACGTAGGCGCCTTTGGGGCGCAGGGTGGAGAATTCGTAGCCGATGCCGCAGCCCGCCTTCAGGGTCAGGCCGGCTTCGTGCACCATGGAGAGGATGCCGTCCATCGAGTCGGGAATGGTGCCGGAGACGGTGCAGTTGATGGTGCTGGTGGCCGGCTTGTGTGCCTCAGCACCGGCGTTGGACATGATGCGTCCGGCCGGAATCGCGCCGTTGGCCAGCGCCCAGGTGAAGCGGTTGTGCCAGAACTCACGCTTCTCCTCATCTTCCACCTCGGCGAGCGCCTTGGCGACGCGGTCGTAGGTGGCCTGAATATCTGCATCCACCGGCGCGCCGTGTTTGTCTTTCAGGCGATATTTTTTATCCCAGATGTCAAGCGAGGCGGGCTGAAATGGAATGTCAGCAGCCGCTTCGGCCTCGCTTTTGTCGATCGATGCAATATTCAGTGCCGGCGTATTGGCGCGCATAGTGTGATCCTCCCACAGGGTCTCAATCCCGAGATGTAAAAAATGAGGGGGTGAGTATGGACACTATATGTAGGGTGTCAATGATTTCATAAACACTATCTATTGTGTTTTGGGCTTCACAGCCTATCCACCGTTTATCCACAGCTTATGCCCAGATTCCCGGCTTGAATTGATCACAAGTAACGCTTGAACTGTTCAGCTCACCCATGGTTCGTTCGATAGCAAGGCGAACACGTGCAGCGTGTGTTGCACATGAGCATGTTCAACGCCGCTAGCGGGCAAACCGTGGGATGAGCTGAATAGCGACTCAGGTCGCGTTGCGAACACCCAACGATTGAGTAACAAAATGGTAGACTCGCCATTTTGTTACTCAAGAGTTACGATCACAATTCGATATGGCTACCATCACAAAAGGGTGGATTTTTGCTCTGTTTACATTGGCATAGCGCGACATTGCGCGTGCTTTCAATCGTGAAAGGTAGTGGTGCACAATCACTGCCGGCATGTGTGCCGTCGCAAAAGGGCTGTTGCGCAGATCGTCCGCATTTGCACCAAAGATAACTCCCCGGCTCCAGCCTCAGAATGGCCGGCATGTTTTGGATGGTATTCTGTTCGCTATTGGGCATTTCAATCTCCTCGCGTGATTGTCTAGGGTCACATCGGCGATGTATCAGGAGGATGACTCTGCCGCGATCCATCACTGGAAACAAACAAGTCTGCATCACAACACTCGACTGTGGATTTGATGCGCGCTGACTCTATACTGCCGCCATGCGCCTGATCATGCTCGATACTGAAACGACCGGCCTCTCGCCACAAAAAGGCGACCGCATGGTAGAGATCGGCGCTATCGAGGTAGTCAATCGCAAGGTACTCTCAGGCGCCGATCATGTCTTTCACCGCTACATCAATCCTGAGCGCAATATCCCCGCTGAGGTGGTGCGCATTCACGGCATCGACCATGACAAGGTGAAAGATGAGCCGCCATTCCGTGAGATTGCGCAGCAGTTCCTCGATTTTATCGATGGGGCGACGCTGGTGATCCATAACGCGTCATTTGATCTCGGCTTTATTATGCATGAACTGCAAATCAACGGCTTTGGCAATATCGGCCATGTGCCGGTGATTGATACACTTGCGTTCGCTCGCCAGAAACATCCGCATCAGCGCAACAATCTCGATGCGCTCTGTGATCGCTACCATATCGAGCGTGGCCATCGGACGCTGCATGGCGCGCTGCTTGACTCCGAGCTGCTGGCGGAGGTCTATCTGGCGATGACCGGTGGCCGCCAGTTCTCACTCGGCATGGACATCAGCAGCCAACCGGCTTCCAGCTTTGTACAGCTGCCGGAGCCATCACGCGCACGCAGTGAGCAACAGGAGACCGCAGCCCTGATGCGCCGCGACCCACTACCTATTCCACCCGAAGAGATGGCCGCGCATATCGCCATGATGACACGCATTGCCGAAGAGAGTAACGGTCAACACATTTGGCGCGAGCCGCAACCGGCATAGAAAATCCAGTGGTAACTCTTGAGTAACAAAATGGTGAGTCTACCATTTTGTTACTCAATCGTTGGGTGTTTGCAACGCGAGCTGAGTCGCTGTTCAGATCATCCCACGGTGTGCCCGTTAGCGGCGTGAACGTGCTCATGTGCAATAGCACGCTGCGCCTTTTCGCCTAGCTATCGAACAGTTCCGGCATGTGGCCTGCTAATAAATATGGAAGCTGTGGGCGATGAGCGTAGATGCGCGCCGGTCACATGGATCTCCCAGCCATTCGTTGGCGGGTGAGTCGTACCCAGGCGGGGTAATCGAGTTGCTCCGGTCGTTGGCGCGGGTCGATATCGATGGTTTGCAGCTCTTCTTGACTAAGTAAGCCGCGGAAATTGTTGAAAATTGTTTTGCGTCGGTGAGCAAAGCCTTGGCGGACGCTCTGCTGGAGATCATGGAAATCACAGCGTGGTAGCCGATGGTGCGGGGTGAGTTGAATGACTGCTGAATGCACTTTTGGCGGGGGTGAAAACGCGCCCGGCGGCAGGCTCAAAAGCTTTTTGACATCATAATAGTGACGCACCAACACCGACAAGCCGCCATAGACTTTACTACCGGGGTTGGCGGCAATGCGCTCGGCAACTTCGCGTTGATACATCAGGATCATGCCGCCGCTCACATGGTGGGCAGCCAGTTTGGCGGTCAGCGGACCACTGATATTGTAGGGCAGATTACCAACAATCCAGCCCGGTTGCTGACGCGCCACGGCATCATCGAGCAGCGCCATCACATCGCCATGCAGCACAGTGAGATTGGGGTGCGCGCCGCTCTGCTGCTGCCAATGGGTGGCCAGTGCATCATCGAGCTCGATCACCGTTAACTGTGCAGCGCGCGTCAGCAGCGCCTTGGTGATCGCCCCCCGCCCCGGGCCGATTTCAATCACACGCTGTTGCGCGGGTAGTGCTTGGGCAATGGTGCGGATGGCGTGGGGGGCTGTTAAAAAGTGTTGGCCGAGCGATTTTTTTGCGCGTTGTTGCGGGCTCATGCGCTGTCGCCATGGTCGTTCCGGCTGACATCCATGATCCAGACCGGATTCTCGGCGGCCATGCGGTGCATCTGCAGGATCGGCTTGCTGCGTGAGACCTGCATCTGGGTGAGTGACCAGCAGATATCGCCATCGACAGCTATGGCCTGCACGCAAGCGGTGGCGCTGGCGAGGTTCTCCACGGTGACAAAGTTCATCACCAGATGACCACCGGGCTTGAGACGCGCGATAATTAGCTCAATCAGGGTGGTCAGTTCACCACCGGAGCCGCCGATGAAGACCGCATCTGGATCAGGCCACGCCGCCAGCCCGTCGGGCGCTTTGCCGTGTTGCAGGGTGTAGTGGTGGATGCCCATGCTACGTTGGTTGGATCGGGCAATGTCGATGTCGGCGCTGTTTTTTTCAATCGCATAGACCCAACCATCGGGGCAGAGGCGTGCCGCTTCCAGCCCGACCGCGCCGGAGCCGGCTCCGATATCCCAGACGATGCTGTGGCGGCGCAGCTGCAGCAGCGCCAGCGACAGGGCACGCACTTCGCGTTTGGTGATCAGCCCCTTGTCGGGTTTGCGCTGGGCGAAGTGGTGATCGGCTCGGCCGAAGAGCAGTGGCTGCGGCAGTGGGGCTTTGCGCTCCAGAATGACCATATTCGGTTCGGCAAATGTCTGTTCCGCGATACTGGCAACGGGTTGATCCGCGATGATCCGCTCATCCGGCCGCATGAGTTGCTCGGCCACGATCATGTTAAAATCATCGGCCATCGCTTCGGCGACTAACATGCGCGCCACCCGTGCCGGGCTGTTCTCCGGCGAGGTGAAGAGGATGATTTTCTGCTGCTGCATGCAGGCGCGGAACAGCGGATAGAGCGGGTGGTTCGGGCCGCGTTCAGGCTGCCATTCGCCGCTATCCGCATGATGAATCGAGCAGATATGGGCATCCTGCCAGCTGATACCGACGCGCGCGCAGGCCAGTTGCAGGGCGGAGAGATTGGGGCGGATATCGAGTTTGGCGAGGCCGATTTTTCTCTTCAGATAGCCGCCGATGCCGTGGCAGAGCGGGTCACCAGTGGCCAGCACCACCACCTGCTGATCGTCAGCCAGTGCGCTCTCAATCAGTGTTGGCAGTCGAGTAAGTTGACCGGTCAGGTCGAAGCAGCTCGCCTCTGCAGCGATATGCTCTGCCAGCAGGGCGAGCAGTCGATGGCCGCCGATGACCAGATCGGCGCGCTGCAGACAGCGCAGATCATCGGCGCGCAGGCTGGCGGCGCCGTCATCGAGCAGCCCCAGAACAATCGCCTGTTTTGGCTTATGATGACACATCTCAGCAAACCTGCAGCATGGCATATTTGAGCATCAATCGTTTGGTGCCACTGCGTTCAAATTGGATGGTGACTCGAGTGGAGGCGCCGCTCCCCTCCATCGCCAAGATGACTCCCTCTCCAAATGAGGGGTGGATGACAGTGGCGCCGACTTGTACCGCACCTGTACTGGAAGCGGTGACCTCATGGTGCGACTGCTCTGCCGCAAAGAGCTGTTTCGGCACTGCTTTGATGAAACGGCTGGGTATCGGGTAATGGGTCTCTCCGAAGAGGCGGCGCGATCTGGCCGAGGTGAGCAGTAGCCGGGCGCGGGCGCGGGTGATGCCGACATAGAGCAGCCGCCGCTCCTCGGCAATGCCCGCCTCGCCTTCATCCATGGCGCGCTGGTGCGGCAGCAGCCCCTCTTCAACGCCGGGCAGGGCGACACAATCGAACTCCAGCCCCTTGGCGCGATGCAGGCTCATCATATTGACGGCATCCTCCGGTTGCTCCTCCTGCTGCGTGCGCTCATCGCTCTGCAGCAGAGCGGCGCGATCCATCAACTCCACTGGCGTGATCTCCTCGGCCAATGCAAGCTCGATGTAGTCCTGCAGGGTGCGGATATTCTCCAGCCGCGCCGCCGACTCGATCTCGCCGAGCGCCTTGAGGCTCTCCAGATAACCGCTGGCCTGCATCAGGCGCGCCAGACCGCGATCGGGCATCGCATCCAGCCCTTCATTGCGAATGGTG
>JALUXN010000120.1 GCA_027018975.1 Mariprofundaceae bacterium
GATGGCGCGCACCTGGTTGGTGGCGCGGCCGTCGATACGCGGGTTGCCGGCGATGATGGAGCGGCGCACGACGCGCTTCTCCAGATTCTTCATGGCGGAGGAGACATCGTTAGAGGAGAACTCGCCCGGCGCCTCTTCTGTGCCGGCGAAGCGCTCCTGCGCGGCAGTACGCAGCGCTTCGAGTTTGCCGGAGCGCTCGGATTTATCGGCGATGGCGTAGGCGTCGCGCACATCGGCCTCAAAGGCGGCATCGACGGCGGCTTGCACCTCTTCACTGCCGGCTAGGGCAACTTCGATCTTCTCTTTGCCGGCGATTTTGACCAGCTCTTCGATCGCGTCGAGCACCGGCTGATACCCCTCCTGACCGAAGATAATCGCATCGATCATCTGCTCTTCAGAGAGCTCCTTGGCCTCGGATTCGATCATCAGCACTGCATCGCGGGTGCCGGCGACGATCAGGTCGAGCTCGGAGTTTTCCAGCTGCTGGTAGGTCGGGTTGAGGACAAATTCACCATCGATCAGGCCAACGCGGGAGGCGGCAATCGGCTCGGCGAAGGGGATGTCGGAGATCGCCAGTGCAGCGGAGACGCCGTTGATGGCGACAATGTCCGGATTGGTGCTGTCATCGGCTGACATGACGGTGGCGATGACTTGTGTTTCGTGGAAGTAGCCCTTCGGGAAGAGCGGACGGATCGGGCGGTCGATCAGGCGGGAGGTGAGGGTCTCCTTCTCGGAAGGCCGCCCTTCACGCTTGATGAAGCCGCCGAGAAAACGGCCGGCAGCGTAGGTTTTTTCCTGATAGTGGACGGTGAGTGGCATAAAATCGACGCCCTGCAGCGGCTGTTTGGCTGCGGTGGCGGCGACATGGACGACAACGTCGCCAACCTGTGCCAGCACTGAGCCGCCAGCCTGACGGGCAACACGGCCGGTTTCAAATGAGATGGTGCGGCCGCCAATTTCGGCCTGCGTGGTTTTTACTTCAAACATAATTACGTTCCTTTTAGTTGTTCATGTGCCGGATGGCTGACTGGCGTAGCAGTCGTGTGTGCGATGCGATCAAAACAGAAACGGACTTTCCTTGCGAAAAGTCCGATCCCGTTCAATTTACAGTGTGGTTGGAGCCGCCTGACTCAAGTTTAGCGACGCAGACCCAAGCTATCGATCAGGGTGCGATAGCGCCCGAAATCCTTTTTCTTCAGATAGGCGAGTAGATTACGACGACGCCCGACCATCTTGAGCAGGCCGCGACGGGAGTGGTGATCTTTATGATTCGCTTTGAAATGGTCTGCAGAGAGACGGTTGATGCGCTCGGTCAGCAGGGCAACCTGCACTTCCGGAGAGCCTGTGTCGCCTTCGCTGCGACGATATTTTTCAATGATTGTATTCTTTTCTTCCAGCGCCAAAGCCATGAACGTTGATACCTCTTAATTTCTTTCCTGTTTATAGGGCGGCGAACATTAGCGACAGCATCTGTGTCATGCAAACACTATTTTCCTAGAGCTCTTGAGTAACAAAATGGTGAGTCTACCATTTTATTACTCAATCGTTGGGTGTTCGGAACGCGACCTGAGTCGCTATTCAGCTCATCGTGGGCGGTCTGAATAGTTCCAGCATGTCACTGCATAGCGACTCACCTCAGAATTGATAGTCGGCCAAGAGGTAGGCGAATTGGGCGCGGTCGGCGTGGCCGCCGTTGCGTTCTGTGACTGCTGCACCGGGGGTGAATATACCGTAAAAACCGACCAGTTTGAGCCCTTGCACTGCGGCGACTTTATAGACCAATTTTAGGTCGATTTCGTTGCCCGCGCGGGTATGGGTGTAGGTGGGTGCGCCCGGAAACAGGGCGCCGGTGCCGACGACATTCAGCCAATCGCCTGTCGCCTTATCCAGCGACAAGAAGTGAACATTCCCGATCAGTGTCAGCGCCGGCCATGGCGTGGTTTTCACAGAGAGGCGGAGATCGCGCATGTTGGCCCACGAAAAGAGATCCATTTCGCCGTAATGCATGTGGTTGGTATGAAACGGAAAGACGAAATCTTTGTGGGTGGCGGGGTCAGACTTGCTATCCCCCGGGCTATAATCGTATTCAATGCCCAGCCGGGTTTTCCATGCATCCAATGAATAACCGGCTTTTACGGCATAGGCGGATGCACGTTGAGAAATATTGTTTGCCCAGCTGCCCGTCTGGAATACCGCCTCGGCCGTGGCATCGAAGCCGTGGCGTTTGCCGAACAGGCGGGTGCCGAATGTGTTGATGTTGCGCCCCTTGCCGACGGCGGCGTGCTGATTGTGCTGCCAGTTGATCAGGTAGCCATCGATGCCGCTCTGTTTGGCGACGGTGTAGGTGCCATAGACGCCGATGAGGCGGCGATCCTCCCAAGTGACCAGGGATTTGCCGTTCGGGTTCGCCGCGTTTGGAGTCATGGCGGCAATGTCTGCCGGATGCACAGCGAACAGATCCAGTTTCGCCTTGCCGGATGTGTACATGCCCTTGATGCCATCAAATGTGCGTGCGACATCTTTCCAGCCCAGATGCCCCAATAAGCGCTGATCGCCATAGACCAGCTGCTGCCGCCCCAGCCGGACTTTGAATGCGCCGGCATCATACTGCAGATAGGCCTGCAACAGATCTGCCTGGGTGAGGTTTTGCGCGCCGCTGGTCGTATGGTTCTTGATGATCACCGCCTGCGGCTGGAACAAAAGCGTGAGGCCATGGCCGAAATCGCCTTTCATCTTAAGGTAGAGTCTCGAATCAAACTCCCAGTGGTTGTTGTTGACGGCCGAATTGAAATTGTAGTTGTCGAATGACTGATATCGTTCGCGGAGATCTGCAGATGTGCTCCAGGTGGCCGCTTGCGCTTGTGACGTGGCGATGACTGCAACCAATGAGAGCCATACGCATGGATGGGTTTTGTGCTTCAGTTTGTGTTGCATCATGTCACTGTGTTGCATCATATCACCGATTTTTGTATGGATTTCTATATCGAACTGCCACGCGTTTTCTGAGCATGCTTGGGGCGAAAAACATTGCACTGCGCTGCGTCCGTCAGCAAATATGGTCCGCCAATCAGATCAATGCAATAGGGCACGGCGGGAAAGACGGCGTTGAGGCAGTCGTCGATGGCGGAGGGTTTGCCGGGTAGGTTGATGATCAGCGTGCGGCCACGAATGCCCGCTGTCTGGCGCGACAAAATGGCGGTCGGCACAAATTTGAGTGACTCCTGCCGCATCAGCTCGCCAAAGCCCGGCATCATTTTTTCGCATACGGCCTCTGTCGCTTCCGGCGTCACATCCCGTATGGCAGGGCCGGTGCCGCCGGTGGTGACAATCAGACAACAGCCCGCATCATCCGCCAATGTTTTCAGTGTCGATTCGATGCCGGCCTGATCATCGGGGATGATGCGCGTGATCGCCGTCCATTCGGATGTCAGGACACGTTCAAACCACGCTACCATCGCAGGACCGCCCAAGTCCTCATATTCACCCCGGCTGGCGCGATCTGATACCGTCACAAATCCAATGGTTGCCTTCATTCGTTCTTTTCCCTCCGTTTCCCCTTCATCCATTCACCCTGCCGGCAGGGCAGTTGCGCCTCAAAAATGCCACGACCTCATGACATCAACGGCGTGAACAGAGCCTGCATATCATCCATCGTGATCACCAGCTCATCTTTTTTCTCACCCTGCTGGTAAACGGCATCCGCTAACGCTTTTTTCTTCTCCTGCATGGCGATGATTTTTTCTTCCACGCTATTTTCCACCACCAGTTTATACACAAACACGGCTTTGTCCTGGCCAATGCGGTGTGTCCGGTCGGTAGCCTGATTCTCCGCCGCAGGGTTCCACCAGGGATCGTAGTGAATCACGGTGTCGGCTTCCGTTAAATTCAGACCGACACCGCCCGCCTTCAGACTGATCAGGAAGAGATCAGCTTTGCCCTGTTTGAAGATGTCAATGGCTTGATCCCGTTTGCGCGTTTGCCCGGTCAGTTTGGTATAGCTGATGTGTCGATCCTGTATTTCCTGCTCAATCAAGGAGAGCATCTTTGTGAATTGCGAAAAGATCAATATCCGCCGCCCCTCTTCCAGCATTTTCGGCAGCATCTCCATCAACATATCCAGCTTGGCGGACTCCCGGACTTGTTGCGCCTTCTTCAGGGATAGAATACGCGGATCACAACAGACTTGGCGCAGCTTCAGCAAAGCATCGAGAATGGTGATATGGCTCCTTGCCAAGCCTTTGGTGGCAATGGTTTTGCGTACCTTCTCTTCCATTGCGATGCGAATGCTTTCGTAGAGGGCGGCCTGTTGTTTGCCCAGACTGACCGTGCGCGTGATTTCTGTTTTTTCCGGTAGCTCAGCGACCACGTCACCCTTACTGCGGCGCAACATAAACGGCTTCACGCGCTCAACCAAACGCTGCTGAAGCTCGCTATCTCCGCGGTTCTCGATCGGTTTGCGGAAAAAGCTGTTGAACTGTTTGGCATTGCCCAGAAATCCCGGCATGAGGAAATCGAACAGCGCCCACAGCTCGCCCAGATGATTCTCCATCGGCGTACCGGTTAAACATACTTTATGCTCTGATTTGAATTGCCGAATGATTTTTGCCGCCTTGGATTTCGGGTTCTTCACCACTTGCGCTTCATCCAATACCAGCATGTGATACTCGTGGCTTAAAAGCACCTCATCATCTCTGGATAATAGCGGGTAGGTGCTCAATACCACATCATGATCATCAATATGATCAAAATGCTGGTGACGATCCGAGCCTTGCAATACCAGCACCTTCAGATCCGGCGCAAAGAGTGCGGCTTCGCGTCGCCAGTTGCCCATCAGACTGGTTGGTGCGATCACCAAACAGGGTTTATCCATGCGCCCCTGCTCTTTTTCCACTAACAGGTGCGCCAGCGTTTGCACTGTTTTCCCCAGCCCCATGTCATCCGCCAAAATACCGTTTAAGTGATAGTAGCGCAGAAACTGCAGCCAATTGAGACCCTGTTGCTGATAATCCCGCAATGTAGCCTGTAACCCTTGTGGCGGTTGTACGGCCTGAATGCCTTCAAAATCCTTCAGCTGCTTGCCAAGCGACCGCAGCTGCTCGCCGCCACACCATTGGATGTTCGAGTTTTGCTGTTCCATATCGGCCAGACGAACCACATCAAAATGCGACATCTCCAATACGCCGTCATCCGATAATCGCTCTTGGCTATAGAGCTCGTACACAATATCCAGCATCGGCTTGATCTGCGCGCTGGGCATTTGGAGATATTGACCGTCGCCCAAATGCATCACCAGAGTGTCAGGCAGGTTCTTCAGATCATAGTGCTCCAGTACCTGCGTGATCAACGGCAGCAGTGCCTGTTTCTGTTGATTGATTTCAATGTCAAAACTGAGGCTGAACCAGTCATTGCCCTGCTCTTCAATATCCGCATGCCAATGCTCCGCTTCATGCAGCTGCATATTGAAATTATCCGCCACCTCAACAGACCAGCCTTCGGCCTCCAGGCTGGGTATCCCATGGCTCATAAAGTCAGCCCATAATGCATCGTTGGCGACCTTATTTCGTTCGTTGAATGAGCAATGGTAATTCTTCGTGTCCGCAGCCATCCAATCCATGAACCCCATGCGGCGCAGCTTTTCCATCAACTGGGTTTCTGCGTTCACATCTCTGAAAATATGGATGATTTTGTCCGCTTTGGTGATCTTTGTTTCTCTCTGCTGTGGCTTGAGAGAGAGTTCATGCCCAGCATAGCTGGCACGCACCCGCGCCAGACGAACATTGTCTGTCATATAGAGCAGCATCCGCGGTTCGAGCTCCGCTGATTCAATGACCTCCATCGCAATGGCTTTCGGAGGCGCCAGCAGATGCTCAGGCATAGACAATGCCGCATACCGACTGAACTCATCGACAAACGATGCCGGGACAGCGGGGGCTTGCATCAGCAGTTCCAACTGCGATGCAGTGTACGGGACATGCTGCAGTGCACCGATTTCCCTGTTGGATACATCCAAATACATCGGAGGATCGGTGGCCACTAGGATCGCCTCAGGGGTGATGGTGATCTTCAAATTGGCATCCCCTTCTTCATCATACTCCCATTCACAGGCCAACTCTCTCGGCTCTCCCTCCTGCAAGGGTTGCTCCGTCTGATGATTTTTCCAGTAACAACGCCCCGTTTCCAACATCAGCTTCAATGCCAGGGCACCTGATTTTCCTTGAATATATTTCACTGAGTAATAGGTATATTGATAGCTGCTTGCGACAAGTAGCCTCGCTACTTCAGCATCCACCGTTTTCGCATAGGCGGGTGGATAATAACAGAGCTCCTCTATCCTGATGGATCTGCCCTTGGATAATCCACCCCGTTTCAAGACCTTGGTCAGACCGATGTCAGCGGTTAATTTCTGGGTGGTACGATCAAAATCCAGCACATAGACCAGAAATTGTCCATGGCCACCTTGGGCAGGATCAGCCTCTTCGATTGACTGTGAAAATTGATTCAGCCAAGCCAAGGAATACCGCTTGAGATCATCATCGAACATTGAATGAACATCCGCGCTTTGCATATATTCTAAGCAGGCGGCCACGACATGCTTGCAGTTATACCCCACAGGGCAACTACAATCCCCGTCAACATCCAGTGGGCTATTTACGCTATGTTTTTTAATCACGATCTCTTGGGTGTAAGGCGTACCTCTTCCCTTCACTGTAGATGTAAAAATCGTTTTCAGCTGCCCAGAACGCTCTATATCGACATGCAATACTCGCCCATCACGAAAATAGGCTTCGCCGCGTGAAAAATATGTGCTTAAAAATGCCTTTTTTAACTCTCTTTTCGTGAATTTCATGCGAGTATGGCTCCAGTACATCTGTGTTGATATGGCAGGGAAGGGGTCACCACTGCCCCGCCCAGATCCTGATATTCACCCTTCATCCCTTGAATCTTCCTCCGTTCACTCTGCCTGCAGGCCGGCCGCCTGTTGAAATTCCGTGCCGTGCAGTAGCTGCACTGTCACTGTGTCACCTGCCTGCAATCCTTCTGATTCAGCGGGAATAAGCATCAAGCCATCGGCCATCGCCATCGATAGCAATATACCGCTGCCCTGCGCGCCGGTTGAAGTCGCCTCATAGCCCTGCGCATCCTGGCTCAGCGTGACACGCACAAAATGGGCGCGACCTGCCCGGTCTGTCATGGCATGCCCCAGACGCGCTTGTATAGTGCGCCGAAACAGTCGCGGGTACCCCATCATCGCGCGGCAGGCAGGGGTAACAAACTGTTCGAAGCAGACCATGCTGGCCACCGGATTGCCCGGCAGGCCAAAAACCAGCGTGCCAGTTTCCGCCGTACCAAACGCCAGCGGGTGGCCGGGGCGCATCGCCACGCGCCAGAAATGCATGGTTATGCCAAGCGCGTCAAGCATCGGGCGTATAAAATCGTGGTGGCCAACAGAGACTCCGCCGGATGCCAGCAGCAGATCGTACTGCAACCCTTCAGCCAGTTTTGCGCGCAATTCAATCGGATTGTCGTGGGCGATGCCGAGCAGGGTCGGCGTGATGCCCAGCGATTTGCACTGGGCGTAGAGGGCATGCGTATTGGCATCAGGGATTTTATTTTCATCCACCGGCTCATCGATCCCTTCGAGTTCATCACCGGTAGAGAGAATCGCCACGCTGGGGCGGGTAAATACTGGCACCTGCTTCTGCTTCAGCATGGCCAGAATCGCCAGCACGCCCGGCGTGATCTCGGTGCCTGCGGTCAGTGTCACCGCGCCCCGTTTCAAATGCTCGCCCAGCGGCCGGATATTCGCGCCCTGTTTCGGTGGCAAGAGAATCAATACCTGATCGCCGTGTGTCTTGGTATCTTCAACACGCACCACCGTATCCGCGCCTGCCGGCACCGGTGCGCCGGTCATGATGCGCGCCGCTTTGCCTTGGATCACCCGTAGCTGCGGCATCGTGCCGGCGCGAATATCATCAACAATATCCAGCGTAATCGGTGCTTCCGGCGATGCGATGGCAATATCGTCGGCGCGCACAGCGAATCCATCCATCGCCGACACATCGTAGGGCGGATGGTTGCGATTGGCTGCCACATCACTGGCCAGCACCCGATGCAAGCTGTCATGCAACGCCACCTGTTCAACCGGCTGCCGCCGTACTTGCGCCAAGATACAATCCTGCGCTTCCGCAACACTCACATAAGTCATAGACGACTCCTTCTATATTATCCGCACACAGCCGGCTGCAAAGTAATCCACACCATGCCACCATGCGCGCATGCGTCTTCTCCTACTGCTTGCCACCTGCCTCTGCCTGCTACCCATCGAGCACGTCCATGCCGAGCAATCAGCCGACCGCGACACAGCGGCCACGATCACCGTCCGGATCACCGGCATCACACAACCGGGACAGCTGGTTGTGCTTCTCTACGATCGTAACGGCTGGCTGCACCCCGAAGCGGCACTGCAACAGCTGCGCATCCCCATCCACACAGCCACGCCGATGCGTTGTCAACTCTACGCCTCCTACCCGCAGCACTACGCCATCGAGGCATTCCTCGACCTGAACGGTAACGGCAAGTTGGATATGCACTGGTTCCCCATCCCCGGCCCCGATGAACCGGTCGGCTTCTCCAACCACTATCGCCCATTCGCCAAGCCGGCGTTCGATAAGGCTTCCTTCGCGCTACAATCACCGACCGCCGAGATCACCATCCATCTGCACTGATTGCAATAGTGCCGGCGTATCGAGATCCATAAAGCTGCGCAGCGCCCCATCGATTCGGCGCAAAACAGAGTCACCCACAATCACCGCACGCAGATCATCCGCAATCAACGCCTGCAGACTCCGCTCGCCGCGCGCAATCCGTGCCCGCATGGCCGGCAATGCTCGTTTCGCATACAGCGCCAACAGCGGCTGGCGATGGCCATCCACCTCAGCCAGCACGACATCAATATCGGCGCTGCGCCGGCTGGCCAGACAATCGATCAATGCCGGCTGCACGAATGGCATATCGCAGCCCACCGCAAAGAGCCACTCGCTCTCCATCACCGCCAACGCGGAGGCGATACCGATCATCGGTCCGCCACCCTCAAACGCATCGACGACCTGCGCTGGCGGCAAATCCGGCCGCGGCTCACGCACACTGAAGAGCAGCTGCGTAAAGTGCGGCGTCAGCTGTGCGGAGACATGTTGCCACAATGGCCGCCCATCCAGCTGCGCCGTCGCTTTATCGCGCCCCATCCGTTTCGATTTGCCGCCGGCGAGGATGAGCGCTGTGCAATCTTCAACCATAGTAACTATTCAGCTCATCCCACGGTTTGCCCGCTAGCTGCGTTGAAAATGCTCATGTGCAATAGCACACTGCGCCTTTTCGCCTTGCTATCGAACAAACCATGGGCGATCTGAACAGTTCCAACATGCAGTTGAATGGGATCAATCACGGCCAATTCGCCGCATGATCCAGGCGCTCAGCGCATCCACATCATCGAGCGCGAACTGCGGCAGTGCGGCATGGCGCTGTGGTAGATCGGTCACCACCGCCAGCAGATGCTCCGGTCGGCAGCGCAGCTGCGTTGAACAGGCTGCCCGTACTACCTCGATCTTGTCTCCCGGCATGCTGCTGTATCCTTCGACAAGTACCAGATCAACATCCGGAAAATATCTCTCTGCCAGTTGCCTCGGCGTCATCGCTTCATGCAGATCCTGAATCAGCTGTAGCTGCTCTGGTCCGACCAGCAACGACGCCGCTGCGCCGGCCTGCTTATGACGCCAGCTATCCTTGCCCGGCTTGTCCAGCTCCGGCTGATGATGGCTGTGCTTGATGGTACCAACGCGCAAACCGTGTTGCGTCAACATGCCCACTAGCTGCTCAATCAATGTGGTTTTTCCCGCATTGGCGCAACCGACAATCGCAATCACCGGCACCGTCATGGGTGTGGTGTCACCCAGGCGCTGCCCTCCGGCGTGATCTCCTTTTTCCAGATCGGCACCCGCTGTTTGAGTCTGTCGATCAACCATTCACACGCCGCAAACGCCGGCTTGCGATGCTCCGCACCGACCACAATCAACACAATCTGATCGCCAGCTTGCACCGTGGTCACGCGGTGAATGATGCGTGCGTCAATAATATCGAACCGTTCCAGTGCCTCACGCCGAAGCGCTCGCAACGCCTGCTCTGCCATGCCAGCATACTGCTCAAATGCAATCGAATCCACGTCACGTCCTTCAGAGAACTCCCGCGCACAACCGAGGAATGTCGCGATGCCGCCAATGCGCTTGGATGTCGCACGCAGCGCATCCACTTCCGCCTCAATCGAGAAATCCGCCTCCTGAATACGAACCACGTTCACCAAATGCTGCGCCTCACCCACCCGAAAATGGCGGCATCAATGCCACTTCATCGCCAGCGTGAAGCAGGTAATCCGTGTCATGGATCTGCACCTGATTTACCGCCACCAATAAAGGCTGCAAATCAGCACATCCGACTGCACTCACCATCTCTTCAATCGTCATAGGTTCATGGCCGGGCAACAAGCACTCCCGCTTTTGCATATGATCCGCAATGGCGCCGAAAAAGAGCACGTTAATCATGATTGAATCGCGGCGCTGTTCTAGGTGTATAGATGATTTCATAGTCCTGCTGGATAATATTACGAAAGCGCTGGCTGGCAGTGGCATAATCCACAATATCCACCTTGTATGGCAAATCGGATTCGGCGAATTGCTCCTTTAATGCACAGAGCCGATCAGAAGCAACGGGGCTTGTTGACATCACTGCCAAATCAATGTCGGAAAATGGTTTCAGGCCTCGTCCATGCACGCGCGAGCCAAAAGCGCGGACTTCATGTTCAGGGATCGTTAACGCCAAGATATTTCGTACAATGGCAATGCTGTCATCATCCAGCTTCATCTATCATTCCGTTGCAACAATGCAGTAAGCAACGCCTGTGCATCTCTGGCAAAAGCAACCGCTGCCAGATAAACATCTTGAGCAACTGCTTCATCATAGGTGTGCGTTGTCAGGTTCCTCTTCTGACGGTACTCAAACCATACCAATGGGTCATCAATCATCCCCCGTTCTGCACCTTCCCGAATCATTTCCCTGAAACTCATGCCATCAATCAATTCAGGCGATGGAACATCCATTTCCAAACGCCGTTTAAGCATCTTCCAGCACAGTTCATAAGTATATTCAAAACGCTGAATAACGCTGTCGCGCAACATATCATCCACGACATCACTCGAGCGTTCCCGCTCTGTGCGTTCAATGGCCAGTATCAGGCTCGACAGTGCTTTTTCTAGGGGGACTAAATCAAGTGTTTGTGTCATTGTGCCTTCCGTGTTACCTCATTCATAAGTAAACATCTCCTGCATTTTATCACAAATCCGGAGTTGCGTGTTTTTGTCCATGTTGCCCAAATATTTAATCAACCGTGTTTTATCTGCGGCGCGTATTTGATCTAGCAGTATTAAACTCTTTTTGCTTTCAAACTTGCAAGAAACACGGCAGGGGTAGACAAAGCCTTTGGATGTCATGGGGGCAATCAATACCGTACCTAGGCTCTGTATCTCATCCGGTGAAATGATAACGCAAGGTCTTGTCTTATTGATCTCATGCCCTTGTGTTGGGTTAAGTTGAACCAACCATACCTGAAATCGGGCAAATCTCGGCTTTACCATTCCCAATTTTCCACGTCTGTATCACCGAGCAAATCAGCTTCCAGCCACTCCTCATCAAGTGGCTCTACCCCATGTTTTTTGTTGACGGCCTCAATCGCCTCTGCCCAACCTTCACGTGGTTTTCGATGTATGGGTTTAAGCATAATAATATTATTTTCTACACTTAGATCCAAAGTATCATCTACCTGGCATTGATCGAGCACCTTTTTAGGGATACGAATACCTTTAGAGTTACCAATTTTCACAACATTCACTTGCATGACCTGACTCCTTCATGAGTAATTACATTTGTAATTATGTTTAAGTAAATGCCAAAGTCAAATAAACGCTTAGCATTTCAAGTCACCCGACTTACCGCCTGATTTTTCTTCCAGCTGGATATTGCTCAAACGCATGCCTTTATCGACAGCTTTGCACATATCATAGATAGTCAACAGCGCTGTGCTGACTGCGGTCAACGCTTCCATCTCCACGCCTGTGTTGCCGTTGCACTTGACGGAGACTTTGACGCGTAGCCCGCAGTTGGCTTCCAGTTCCGTGAATGCCACATCGATGCCGGAGAGTATCAGCGGATGACACATCGGGATCAGGTCGGGCGTTTTCTTGGCACCCATCACCGCCGCCACATCGGCCACGGCCAGCACATCGCCTTTTTTGAGTTTGCCCTGTCGGATATGTTCGAGCGTTTCCGGCTGCATATGAATCTCGCCGCTGGCGATGGCGATGCGGGTGGTCACATCCTTGGTTGAGACATCGACCATGCGGGCGCGGCCCGATGCATCGAAATGGGTGAGTTCAGTCATGATTTGCCACCTTTTGTTCTGGATTTCCAACTGGGCTGGAATGCCGAGGCAGCGCCGTCAACAGTTTGCCCTCGCGCATATGCCAGTGTTCATGCGCCAGTGCGCGCGTATCGTCGGTATCGTGGCTGACCATCAGCACAGGGATGTGTAAGCGGGTCTGCAGCGATTGCAGGCACAATCGCAATCGTTGCCGAATGGCCGGCGCCTGTGCTGAAAAGGGCTCATCGAGCAGCAGTAGCGTTGGCCGTTTGTAGATGGCGCGGGTGAGCGATACCCGCTGCGCCTCGCCGGTGGAGAGCATGTGCGGTTTGCGCCGCATCAACGGCGTGATTTCAAACAGCTCAGCCAGCTCGGCCAACCATTTGCCATCCACCGATCCTGTTCCCAACAGGATATTCTCCTCGACCCTTAACCAGGGTAACAGCGCAACATCTGCCCAGACACACCCCAATCGCCGCTGCTGGGGCGGCAACATAAATCCGGCAGCGCTATCCAGCCAGATGCGACCACCCACAGACAGTTGCCCATCAGCCTGCGCCAGCCCAGCCAGAGCGCGTAGCAGTGTTGTTTTACCCGCGCCATTGTCTCCGGAGATCATAATCAGCGAATTGGCAAAATTGGCATCCACCTGCAAGTCCAGCGTCCCGATGCGCGTGGTGAGTTGCATATGATTCATCGGCCTGCGCTCACATCCAGCCCACGTCGATTGATGGTATAGACCAGCGACAGCATCACAAACGACACGGCCAGCAGAATCAGCGCCAGTATCCACGCCTGATCCGACTGCTGCATCTCCACCATGTCGAACAGGGCAATGCTGGCCACTTTGGTTTCGCCGGGGATCGAACCGCCGACCATCAGCACCACACCAAATTCACCCATCGTATGGGCAAAAGAGAGTGCCGCCGCCACCAGTACACCACCTTTGGCGGCCGGTAACATCACCTGCAACAGCGTCTGCTTCATGTTCAGACCCTGCGTCTGCGCCATCTCCAGCCAGCTCACAGGAATCGACCGCAACGCTTGCTGCATCGGCTGCACGGCGAACGGCAGGCTGTACAAGATCGAAGCGGCTACCATGCCGGAGAACGAGAAGGCGAGCGAACGATTGAAGAGTGATTGCCATGCGCCGCCAATGATTGAATCCGGCGCCATCATCACCAGTACGAAATAACCCAGTACCGTCGGCGGCAACACCAAAGGCAAGGCCACGACAACCTCCAGCGCAGTGCGTCCGGCAAACGATTTGAACGCCAGTAGATAAGCCAGCGGCAGGGCGATGCACAGGAGAATGATGGTCGTGACCAGCGCCAGTTGCAGGGAGATCAGTAGTGATTCAAGCATCCCGTAACAGCGACTGCATACATGTCTCTAACTTGGGCAGGTGTTCCTGAATTACAGCGTTGATGGTGACTGGATCAATATCACCAAGGTAGTTGTGTACCAGAATATTGCGAAAACTGCTGATTTCACGCCACGGAATATCGGCATGCTTTGCCTTGTGCGCATCCGGAATGGATTGTGTGGCTTCGGATAAGGTCTGCAGATTTCTTATCGCTGCATCATAAAGGATGTCATCATGCAGAATATCGCCGCGCTGTTGAATGCGTTGAATCTTGTCAATGGCATCAAGAATATGGCGTGCGTAAACCGTCCAATCTTTTTTCATAGTTCAATCGCTTCCGCCAAAATCCGATCACGCAGATATGGACTCAATTCGTGCTCCGGCACCAGATCAACAGAGCGTTTGAGCAGTTGTTGCAGTTGCTCTGTAAATGGCATGCGCTGTTTAAACAGGTCATAGCCTCGAGGGAGCTCCACCAGAAAATCAATATCGCTTTCGCTGTTCTCTTCGCCGCGTGCAACAGAACCAAACACGCGAACACGCAATACACCATACTCATGGGCAAGATGCTCAATATCTGACTTTTTTTGGTGA
>JALUXN010000121.1 GCA_027018975.1 Mariprofundaceae bacterium
GGCCATGCATCAGGGTAGCGGCGCGGGCGCGGGCGGCGTAGCCATCGATGGCGGCAAAGCGTTCATGCAGTTCGGCCAGTTGCGTGCCGTCACCGCTCGCCTCGGCAGCGTCGAGTTGCTGCTGCAGGCGGGTCAGCTCTGCATCACCGGTCATGACAAAATCGATGGCGGGTACCGGCAGGGCGGGGGTCTCTTGGGCGACATGCGCTATGGTGATGCCGCGCTCGATGCGGAAGATGCCGGCATCCTCCTCAATCTCGCCGCGAATGAGCGCAAAGAGCGACGATTTACCGCAACCGTTGCTGCCGGTGATGGCCAGTTTCTGGCCGCGATGCAGAGTGAGGGTGAGATCAGAGAAGAGGAGCTTATTGCCGCGCCGCAGGGCAAGTGAATCGAAATAGAGCATGCGCCACCCTAGCGTGGCGGCTATCGAGCGCGACAGTGGGGTGAAATCGTCTGCCGGCAAAGGGCTCTGAGTGATGATTGGTGGAGCATCATGAGTGTGTAGTGACGGCAAATATCAATAAGTCAAGCCTGACCGTATGCCGTTTTCGGCAATGAATCTAATGGGTTAAAGTCCCATCAAAGGAGTTATCCGTATGCCTTGGTAGTGCTGGGAAGCAGCGTATGAGTAATCATGGGTTGTAAGTTTCTCAAGGACAAAATTGCAGGCCGTAACGCAAGTGAACCTATATGTAGCTTCGTCACTTGAACTGTGGAAGCCGATCCTGTGGTCAAATGGAGAAGGCCAATGGATATGAGAAGAGATAACGGAAGCGTCTCATATCTTCCACCGGAGTAGCAGGGGCGGCATGTAATGGAAGATTGATTGTGCAGGACGGGAGGCCCGTTGTGGTGGTGGCGCAAACCACCGAGTGATGCGTATAAGGTTCGGCCGAAATCGCATCATGCCATAACGGGATTCGGAGGGGCTCATAGTACTGTTTGAGGATTCGGGACAACATAACCCGAGACTGAGGGAAGGAGCTCTGCTTTGTTTAACGCTTGTGAAGAATGGAGGATCAGGAGATTGCAGCGATGCTAGTCACTCCGGTGAAGATCAGGACATTACAGAGGAAGCTATATGCCAAGGCCAAGCAGGAGCCGGGCTATCGTTTTTATGCATTGTACGACAAGGTTTATCGGGCGGATATATTGCAGCATGCCTATCGCCTTGTTCGGTCAAACAAGGGAGCGCCGGGAATCGACGGCGTGAGCTTTGAGGCCATCGAAGCAGCAGAAGGGGTAGAGCAATTTCTTGCGAAGCTGGCGGAAGAAGTGAAGAACAGAACGTATCGGCCTATGCCGGTGCGTCGGGTAATGATACCCAAGCCGGATGGAAGTCAGAGGCCGTTAGGTATTCCCACGATCCGTGATCGTGTGGTGCAGATGGCCGTGAAACTCATGATTGAGCCGATATTTGAAGCGGACTTTTGTGATTGTTCGTATGGATTCCGTCCAAAGCGTTCAGCTCATGATGCCATGGGTGACATCTCGTACGCTCTGAGAACCGGGCATACGGAAGTCATCGATGCCGACCTGTCCAAATACTTCGATACGATACCGCATGCCAAGTTGTTGGCCGTGGTAGCAGAACGCATAGCCGATGGCGGGATATTACATCTCATCAAACAATGGCTGAAAGCACCTGTGGTTGAGAAGGGCAAGGATGGCAAGGATCGAACCAGTGGCGGCAAGGGTAATCGACGAGGAACACCCCAAGGCGGCGTAATCTCTCCATTGCTGGCAAACCTTTATTTGCATCTTTTGGATAGGATATGGGAGCGCCATAATCTGGAGGGGCGATACGGTGCCAGGATGGTGCGTTACGCGGATGATATGGTGTTGTTATGTGCAAGGGGTACGGCCAAACCGCTGTCCATGTTGAGATACATTCTTGATCGTCTTGATCTTACGTTGAACAAGACGAAAACAAAGGTGATTGATGCGTGGGATGAGAGCTTCGGTTTTCTTGGTTTCGAGGTTCGTATGAATCGAGGGCGTAGTGGTCAGGCATATCCGCATATTCAACCGGGGAAGCGTGCAGTAAAGCGGATCAATGCGAAACTGACCGAGTTGACGAGAAGGAACCTGACACCGATTCCATTACCAATCATTGTGCGACGGGTGAATCAGTCGTTGCGAGGTTGGGCATGCTACTTTGACTACGCCAACAGCTCGAAAATATTTGGTGATGTCAAAAGGCATGCGGAAGAGCGTCTGCGGACACATCTACGCAAGCGTCACAAGGTGAAAGCCCGCAGGATTGGGCAAGGCAGGTTTCCGAATCGGGTGTTGTATGAACGTTACGGCCTGTACAAACTTCCAACAACAGCAGCCTGGAAGAGGGCGCATGCGTTGGCATGAAGAACATCGGAAAGCCGTGTACGGGAAAACCGTATGCACGGTTTGATGAGGGAGGACTGGTAATGGCATCTATGGATTGGCTATTGAGGCACCGCCGAACGAAAGGGGCGGAAACAGATAGGCTGATTCCTAACGATGACCGGAGCCTGTCCTCTACTCTACCCTCAGCATATGGGGAGTTGTGTGCGAGGGGCGTGGATGCGTGCGCCGGTCATGTCTCTCCCAGTCTTGTTGACTGCGGAATTCGAGGCCGAGCTGTTTGAGCAGGCCGTCGTGAATGTCATAGATCACACCAATCACATTAACCTCTTGTCCGCGTTTCCACGCTTCGCGGATGATGGTGTTGCGGCAGATGTTATAGACCTGTGATTCGACATTGCGCTCAGCCAAGCGGTTGGCGCGCTCGGCAATGGGCAGCTGGTCGAGTTCGGCGCTGTAGCGGTTACGCACGAAGCGCACCTGATCGAGCCAGAGATCAACCGGTTGCACACCGCTATGCTCCAGCGCTGCTTTGATACCACCGCAACCGTAGTGACCGCAGACGACGATATTCGGCACTTTTAACTCATCCACTGCATATTCGAGCACGGCCAAGCAGTTTAGGTCGTTGGTGGCGAAGATATTGGCAACATTGCGATGCACAAAAATCGAGCCCATCGGCAGTCCGATCAGTTGATCCGGCCCGACCCGTGAATCCGAGCAGCCGATCCAGAGGATCTCCGGCTGCTGATCGGCGGCGATCGTCTCCAGATAGCCGGGATTCTCTTGCCGGATCTGCTCCGACCATTGGCGATTATATGCAAGCATCTTCTCAATCGATGACATCGGAAACCTCAGCAGCATAGGGGAGTTCGAGCAGTTGGCAGTCATGTTCGACAAACGGTTCGACCGCTTGGCGCACCGGCGCGATCCACGCCTCATTCTCGCGAGTAGTGGCGTTGAAAATGATGCGACTCGGTTGGCGCTGCATCTGTTGCAGTTTGGTGAGTGTCAGCAGCGTTTGATTGATCGCCCCAAGCCGGCAGCCGACCACCAGCCAGAGCTGAAAATCGGCCAGTGCCTCGATCCAGTCGGCCACCAGCCAGCGCGGCGTCAGCGGCACCATCAGGCCGCCAATGCCTTCAATCACGCAGTGATCATGCGCTTGTGCCATTGATCGGCACCACTGGATGAGGCGCTTCGGATCGATCGATTCACCGGCTGATGCGGCCGCCTGTGACGGTGCGGCCGTTTGCGCAAAGCGGTAGCAGTTGATGCGATCGGGGTTTGCGATCTGCTGCACCTGCATGAGCTGATCGAGGTCGTCAAAGCCGCCCGCTCGATTCGCGCCGCAGACCACCGGCTTCACCGCTACCGCCTGTTTCTGCGCGGCCAGCAGCGAGGCAATCACCCCGCGTGTCACCCAACTCTTTCCTACGCCGGTGTCGGTACCGGTGATGAACAGCTTAGCCAAGCCGCGCGCCTTGCATGGATAGTCGCATTAAAATGATACGCATGCCTTCAGAGCGAAAACAACCACGTCATCCCCGAATGCCTCTATCGGGGATCCATTGCCTCCTAGATTCCCGACAGAACCCTCGGGAATGACAGCTTTTTTACGGTTGTCTTGCATGATCATAGACCGCCCTCATGGACATCGCCGACGGCACGGATGGGGATGGTGTTGCCGCGTGCTGCGTAATCCTCCGGCTTGTACCACGCCTGCCCATAAAGCGCCTCAAAGGTGGCGCGGATCTTGCCCGATGCATCGCTGTGTTCACGGCTGTAGATCGCCTCGATTTGGCGGATCATGGCGCGGCCGTAGAGACCGGATTTGCGCCCGCGAATAGCGGCAGCGGAGGCGCCGAGCCCTTTGAGTTCGCGGATCAGGCTGATGCTATCGGGATAGGTAAGGGTGAAGATGTCGCTGTCGGTGACCGGCTGTTCGACGGCCAGCTGCATCAGTGCGTCGCCAAGCGAGGTGACATCGGGAAACGGCAGCACATGGCCGGCGTTGGCGGGGTCGATGGTGGCGAGCGTCTGGCGCAGCTCCGTGAGGGTGCGGCGGCCGAAGGTGGAGAAGAGAATCAGCCCCTCCGGTGCCAGCACGCGGCGCATCTCCGCCAGCATCGCCTGCGGGTCTGGCAGCCACTGCATGGCCAGATTGGAGCAGACCAGATCGAACGATGCGTTCTGTATCGGCAGTGCGGCGGCGTGGGCGCAGAGGTGGTGATGACGGCCATGCCACGGTAGGCGGCGGGCATGCGATGCACGTGTCACGCCGACCATCGCTTCGCTCAAATCGAGCGCCACAATCTCCGCCTGCTTGAAGCGCTGACGCAGTAGGCGGGTGAAGTAGCCGGTGCCACAGCCAATATCGAGAATGCGCTTCGGTGCGATCTTGGTGAAATTGAGATGGGCGATCAGCCGGTCGCCGATCTCACGCTGCAGCACGGCGTGTTGATCGTAGCTGCTCACCGCCTTGGAGAAGGCGCGCTTGACGTGTTGGGGCTGGATGTGGGTTGAATTCATGACGGGGTCCATGGTTCGATCAAATGGCGAAAGCGATCCGGCTGGGTAAGAAAAGGGGCATGGCCGCAATCCTGCCACAGCTGCAGCGTCACCGCGCCCCCCCACTGCTCGGCCAGCCAGCGACTGCTGGCGACATCGATAATGGCATCCTGCGCACCATGCAGCAGCAGCAACGGCATGGTGAGCTGCGGCACCGCGGCGCGCAGATCGAGACTGGCCAACAGCTCCAGCCCAGCTTGAAGCCCGGCCGGGGTGACAGGGTGCGCGCGATCCACCGCCAGTTTGGCCAGACGATTATAATCGGCGCGCGGCAGCCGGTCGCCATGCAGCATCAGTGCGAAAAAGCGGTTGAGTGATTTCGGCGAGCCGCTCGCCACCGCCGCCTCAAAAGCGGCGAAGAGTTCAGCATCGCAGCCGTGCGGCCAACCCGCGCGCCGACAAAAGCAGGGCGTGGCACCGATCAATATCAAGCGGGCGATCCGTTCGGGCTGCGCGGCTGCCATCGCCAACGCCAGGATGCCGCCGAGTGACCAGCCGACCAGTGTTACCGGTTGATCAGGGAGTTGGTCGATCAGTGTCTCTTGCCACCGCTCTGGCGGTTGATCGGCCGCACCGCCGTGGCCGGGCAGGTTGAGAAATTGGGCATCGGGGAAGGCTGCCTGTTGCTGAAACCAGATCTGCCGCGACTGCGCCCAGCCATGCAGAACATAGAGCTTGCTCATCTCACCGCCCGCAACGCATCCACGAGCTGGTCAATCTCATGCCGCGTGTGCGCAGCACTCAGGGTGATACGCAGCCGCGCGCGCCCCTCCGGCACTGTCGGCGGCCGGATTGCCGGCACGAACAGGCCACACTCAGCCAGCTGCTGCGATGCATGGAGCGCAGCTTCATCCGCTCCAATCAGCAGCGGTTGAATGGGTGTCTCCGAGGGCATCAGCGGCAGCTGCGCGGCATGCTGTTTGAAATAGGCGAGATTGCGCTGCAGTGCGGCCACCGCATCGCCCTGCTCGATCAATGTGAGCGCCGCATCGGCAGCTGCAGCGAGGGCAACCGGCAGGGCGGTGGAGTAGATCATGGTGCGTTGGCGCTGGCGCAGCCCCTCAATCAGCTCGCGCGTGCCGAGGATAAAGGCGCCATAACTGCCAAACGCTTTGCCGAACGTACCAACCTCGATCACCCGTTCGTGACCGGCGATCTGATGCAGCGCCGTCAATCCGCGCCCATCCGCACCCACCGTGCCGATGCCGTGCGCATCATCGATCAGCAGCAGTGTGTCGTGCGACTCGGCAAGCCTCAGCAGAGCGGCGGCATCGCAGCAGTCGCCATCCATGCTGAAAACACCGTCCGAGACAATGATACGCCGCGCCGCCGGATGGCGCTGCAGCAAGGTCTCGAGCTGGGCGAGGTCGCCATGGGCAAAGCGGTGGTTTGCGCAGCCGGCCAGTCGTGCGCCATCGACCAGCGAGGCGTGGTTCAATTTATCCGAGAACAGGTGCGTGTGACGATCGGCCAGCGCCTGAATCAGCCCGATATTGGCCAGCATACCAGAGCCGACCAGCAGACACGCCTCATACCCCTTCCACGCCGCCAGCCGCGCTTCGAGCTGGTGAAAGCACGGATCATCGCCGCTGATCAGCCGTGACGCGCCACTGCCGACCCCCGAAGCGAACACTTGACCGGCCGCTGCGCAGAGCGCGGGGTGATGGCTCAAGCCGAGATAGTCGTTGGCAGCGAAATTGATCAGCGTGCGGCCATCGAGATCGATGCGGGTGCCGTGACGGCTGGCGGCGGTGAATTGGCGACGACGGTGTGGCGGCGGTGGGGAAAACCAGTTGCGTGTACTGCTCATGTCCTGCATGCTGGTGGCTATGGTAGCAGTGTCAACGGCGATCCGGCGCGCAGTGAACCGGACGCGCCATCTCCTCTTTCCACCCACTTGCCTCTTCTGTCATCAACCACTGGATGATGACCAGCAGGGGTGCTGTGCGGCATGTTTGCCAGAGCTGAAGATCTGGCCGACGACGGTTTGTGCACGCTGCGGACGCGTGTTGCCGGATCATGCCGCGCCCGGCCCATGCGGCCACTGCCTCCGATCGCCGCCGGCGCAAGTGCAGACCGTGAGCCTCTATCGTTACGCCGGCCCGGTGCGCGAGGCGATTTTGGCGTGGAAGCTGCAAGGCGATGCGGTGGCGGCACGCTGGCTGGTGCAGACGGCGGCCGATGTGATCTCAACGCATCTGGGTGCGCATGATCTGCTGCTACCGATACCGATGCCGCTGGCACGCATGCGCCGCAGCGGTCAACATCACAGCGCCGACCTCTGCCACTGGTTGGCGGAGATCAGCGGCGCCAGCGTCAACTGGCAACTGCTGCGCCGCATCGGCGAGCAGCCGCGTCAATCCTCGCTCAGTGGACGCCAACGCCGCCACAACATGTGTAAGGCATTTCACTTAGCCGCCGACCACAAGGCAGCATTGCGCGACCGGATCAGGCAACACGGAGACTTTACATCACTCTGGGTCGTCGATGATATTCTGACCACCGGCGCGACGCTGCACTACGCAGCAAAGGCAGCGCGACCACTCGGACTCCCTGTCCATGTGCTATCGCTGGCGCGTACACCACGCAAAGAGGAACAATAACCATGGCGAAAATCGAAATCTACTCGGGCGACTTCTGCCCCTACTGCAGCAAGGCAAAATCGCTACTCAAGCGCAAAGGAGTCACTTTCACCGAATACAACGTGCGCAAAGACATGGCGCGCCAGAGCGAGATGCTCGAACGCTCCGGCGGCGCACGCACGATCCCGCAAATCTTCATCAATGACCACCATGTCGGCGGCTGCGACGATCTCTACGCACTGGAGCAGCGCGGGGAACTGGATACGCTACTGGGCGAATAGTTGCGCCATCACCAACCAAGGCGCTGTAGAAAAACAGAGCGGGTGGAAAAAATTCTCTGCGCGTTAGGGTGCGCGGCATGGCTAAGATTCTATTTCATTTTGGTGAGCTCTCGCTGAAGGGCAAAAACCGCGCAACCTTTGAGCGTCGCATGGCGCAGAATATCAAACGGGTACTCAAGCCGGTGCTGACGCCGGGCGGTTTCCATCGTGAACATGGCCGCATGACCGCTGATGTCAGCGCGATCTCGGAGGCACTGCTGGAGCATCTGGCACTGATTCCCGGCATTCGCAATTTCTCGGTGATGCATGAGTGCGCTCTTGATCTGGCGTCGATTCAGGAGACAGCCAGAGCGGCGGTGCTGGCCGATTTTGGCGATGATGTGGCCGGTAAGCCATTTCGCGTGACCAGCAAGCGCAGCAATAAGCAATTTCCCATTCAGTCGCCGCAGCTCAATTTCGAGGTCGGCGGCTTTCTCAAAAATCAGCTCGGATTGGCGGTCAATCTCGATGCGCCGGAGATCGATGTGCGGGTCGAAATCGGCGCCAAGGCGGCCTACCTCTACACCCGCAAAATCACCGGCATCGGCGGCCTGCCGGTTGGCTCATCCGGCCGCGGCGTGGTGCTCTTCTCCGGCGGTATTGATTCGCCGGTCGCCGCCTATGCGATGATGAAGCGCGGCATGCAGGTGGTACTTGTCCATCTCTACAACAGCACCATCAACCGCGATTTCGCCAAGATCAAAGACTTGGCGCGCCAACTCTCCCGCTATCAGGGGCGGGTGAAGCTCTATATGATCGATCTGGAGGAGTTTCAGCGCCACGCCATCGCCCATGTGCCGGCGGAGTATCGCATGATCATCTACAAACGGCAGATGATCCGCTCGGCTGCGCTGATTGCGCGGGATGTGCAGGCGCAGGCGTTGGTCACTGGCGACTCGCTCGGGCAGGTGGCGAGCCAGACGCTGGCCAATATTCACGCCATTTATGACGCCTCCGATCTGCCGCTGCTCTCGCCGCTGATCGCCTGGGACAAGGAGGAGATCATCGCGCTGGCGCGGCGCATCGGCACTTATGAGATTTCGATCGAAGAGTATTGCGACATCTGCTCGTTTTTGATCGCCAAACACCCGGAGACCCACGCCCAGCGGCGGCGCGTCGCCGAACTGGAGGCGGCACTGCCGACTGAAGGGCTGGATTGTTTGATGCAGAAGGTGGTGTTCGAGGGTGGGGCGCAGGTTGATGCATAGAGGATGAGGCCATCTCTGACGCTTCAGCAGGGTGATCTATCACTGCGTGTGACTGGCGGTGAACTGCTGCTGTTGAGCGGTGCAGCGGGCTGCGGAGGGTGGTTGAAACGTATGGCTGGCATACAGTCGCCTCCGCCCGGTATCGATATCCACTTGCAGCCCTTGCCTTTGTCTAAGGCGACGGTGCGCCTGTTGGCGGATCGTTGGCCGCCGGTCTGGCTGGGGCACTCTGTGGCGGAAGAGCTCCGTTTCGGATTGCGGCAACATCTGGATGACGATGCGCTGCTTGCAGCGTTGCGCAGATGGGGGGCGCAAAGCGTGCTGCAACACACTGTGCAGCAGTTGGCACGCGAAGAGGCGCTGCGCGTCACGCTGGCTGGCATGCTGTTGGCCGAGCCGCATATGGTTCTGCTTGAACGGCCGACGGTGGCGTTGTCTGCCGAGGTAGAGGCGCAGTTGATCGCACAAATCGCAGCGTGGGCGGAGCAGATGCAGTTGATCGTGGTCGTAGCCACCAATCGCTGGCAGGATTGGCGCGCTGTGGCATCACAGCGCTGGCATATCGACGCGCAGGATCAGCTGCCGGTTCCGAGCACATTATAAGCCGTCACCACCGAGGACATCACTACATGGGCGACCTGGTTCACTTTTCGTTTGCATTGAGCTCGCGCATGCGTGCTTTTATCGCCCTGCGCGACGGCTTGAGCTGTCTGGAGCAGGCGCGCAGTGATCGCCACGGCGCAGCTTGGCTGCATGCCGCCTGCGATCTGCGTACTTCGCTGTTGGGCGAGCAGGGGCGCAAGAATGCCTTGCCGGAGATCATCACCATCTTTGCCGATCTGCAGGAGTATCTGCAGAAACTCAGTGAAGATGCGCCGCTCTATCGCGACACGATTGCACGCGCCTGTCAGGAGATTGATCGGCAGATGAGCCGCCTTCAAGGTGGTGTGCCGGAGGTGTGCGACTATCTGGAGCAGGATGCGTTGATTCACGCCTATCTCAATACTCAGAAAAAACACGATTGGCTGGGGCATAAATGGTGCATGCCGCAGAGCATTACGGCGCTATGGCGCGATCCGGATGCGCGCATCCTGCCGCTGCATCAGCGACTGGTACCGCTGGACAATGCGATCGCCAAGCTCAATGAGATGCTCAGCGACTTCGTCGGCTGGAATAAACGTACCGCTACGGCCGGCAGTGATCACATTGTGCTGGAGCGTGGCAAGAGTTACGGTCTGATGGTGATCGCCCTGCAGGAGGAGATTGTCGCGCAGGGGATCATCCCCGATATCTCCAGCAACCGTTTGGCGATTCGTCTGCGCTTTCAGCAGTGGCAGGCGGGTGAGCCGAGCCGGGAGTGCGAAGAGAATATTCCCTACGCGATGATGCTGGTGCCGATCGGTGGATAAGCGCGAGATGACAAAGCAGCCGGCGAGCCCGTTCCGTTGCCCGATATGCAAACAACCTGTGGCACGCGGCAGTGAACATTTCCCCTTCTGTGGTGAGCGCTGTCGGGTGGTGGATCTGGGGCATTGGGCGGCGGAGGATTACCGCATCGCTGGAGACCCTGTAACGCTGCCGGATGAGGAGTCGCCATATGCGTAGTCTGTTGCCCCACTGCCGCCGTGTCCCGGCTACCGCACGCGTGAGATGGATGCATCTAGGCTGATTCTGGCCTCCACATCGCCCTATCGCCGGGCGCTGTTGGCGCGACTTGCGCTGCCCTTCACGCAACACGCCCCCGATTTTGAGGAGCTGCCACCGGGTAGCCTGCCGGTTAGCGAGCTGGTGCGAGCCAATACGCTTGGCAAGGCACGGAACGTGCTGGTGCAGCATCCGGCGGCGCGGGTGATCGCCTCCGATCAACTGGCGATCTGCGACGACCGCGTACTCGGCAAGCCGGGCAGCAGTGCGGCAGCGGAGGCGCAACTGCGCGCCATTGCCGGCCGACAGGTGAGCTTCTATACCGGCGTGGCGCTGCTTTCGGCGCATGAATCACACTATGCGCTGGAGCGCTATCATGTGGAGATGCGATCTCTCACTGATGCCGAGATCGCGACCTATGTGCAACGTGATCAGCCACTGCATTGTGCCGGCAGTTTCAAGTCGGAGGGGTTGGGGATCGCGCTGTTTGCGCGCATGTGGGGCGACGATCCGACCGCGTTGATCGGCCTGCCTCTGATCCGCTTGAGTCATTGGCTGCAGCCGCTGCGTTGCTGAACATCGATCCGGCAATGAGCTATGGCCTCGTCATTGGCCTGCTCGCCGGTGGGTGTGGCGGGATATTGGCCGCTGTGGCGGGTGTGGGTGGCGGGCTGATCTATGTGCCGCTGTTCTATCTGTTGATACCGTTGATTGACGATACGCCGGTGCGCATGGCGTTGGTGATGTTTGCCAGTCTCGTAGCGGTCGCCATCACGGGGCTCTTTTCCGCTCGCGCTCACTGGCGGCTTGGTCATGTGGATCTTCAGGTGATCCGGTTGCTGCTGCCGGGGTTGTGGTTGGGCGCGATGGTTGGTTTGTGGAGTACACTGCAGCTGCCGGAGGTGTTGGTCTTGCTGGCGCTGGCGGGATTGAATGGCTGGATCGCGAATGATTATCACGGCGCCATAGTTGAAGCGCGGATGACACGCCGCCATCTACCATGGATCGCACTGTTGATCGGCGGCAGTTCCGGATTGCTGGGGATTGGCGGTGGCACGATGATGGTGCCGCTGCTGCGTCGCTTGGTGGCGTTGCGGATTGCGGTGGGGAGTTCGGCGCTGGCCGGCGCCTTGATGGCGCTGGGTGCTGTCGCTGGAAATCTGATGTTGGAGCCTGCATGGCGCACGTTGTTGATCAGCCACGCGTCATTGCTGGGCGCGCTCTGGCTGGCGATCTTGGCCGTGCTGCCGCTCTCCACCCGCTGGGGTGCGAAGCTGCATGTGCGCTATAGCGAGCAGCAGATGCGATGGGGCTTGCGGGGCTTGTTTGCCCTGCTCGCAGGCGGCTATCTACTGGCGCTACTGCTGCGCTTGAGCAGTTAGCCGCTCACGCAGAAACAGCAGTGGGTGACCGAGGCCACCCACTGCTCTGTTGTGATCTTGCCGCTGTTAAGCAGCGCGTGCGGCGCGGCTTTTCTCGATGAGATCGTGCACGATCGGTGAGAGAATCAACTCCATCGCCAGAGAGAACTTGGCGGCCGGTACAACCAGCGTATTGCGGCGGGACATGAACGAGTCATGCAGCATGGAGAGCAGCCACGGGAAGTCGATGCCCCACTGCTCCGGTTTACGAATACGGATCACCATCATGCTCTCATCCGGTGTCGGCACATCGCGTGCGATGAACGGATTGGAGGTATCGACCAGCGGCACGCGCTGGAAGTTGATATCGGTGTTGGTGAATTGCGGGGTGATGAAATGGACGTAGTCGTGCATACGGGTAAGGATATTATCGACCACCGCCTCTTGTGAGTAGCCGCGCATCTCGGTGTCACGGTGAATCTTCTGGATCCACTCCAGATTGACGACCGGCACAACGCCGAGCAGCAGATCAACGTAGGGGAGTACCTCTTCCACGCCGCCGTGCAGGCCTTCGTAAAAGAGTAGATCGGAGCCTTCGCCGACTTCGCGCCAGTCGGTGAATTTACCCGGTTCGACGCCGTAGAGCTTCGCCTCTTCATCGTCGTGCACATAGGTGCGTGCTAGGCCGCGGCCTGTACGCTGGTAAGAGTCAAACAGCTCGGCAATTTTATCGAACAGATTGGCCTCGTCTGAGAAGTGGCTCAGGCGCTTGCCCTGTGCTTCAAACTCTTTGGCCTTGGCGCGAAAGGTCATCCGATCGTAACGATGGAAGCAGTCGCCTTCGATGATAGCGGGAGTGACATGCTCACGACGGAAGATGTGTTCAAGTGCGACTTTTGCCGTACTTGTGCCTGCGCCGGAAGAACCGGTCACAGAGATAACAGGATATTTCACTGACATAATATCTCCATAATTGATTGTTTTTCAAGGAGTTGCGAGCGAAATCACTTCTTACTCCCCATGCCCTTGATGAAAGAAATCGAAAAAAGGTGGGACATTATGGCCGAAGATGGGGCATGAACTCAAGGAACAATTCGAGAACACGCTTGCGACGGCATGGGGTGAGCGGCGATAGATTGTTTGAGAATCAGCCGGTCAACGGGCATGATTTCCGGCCATGAGTGTTGCGTTGCGACTTGAGTCGCTGGATGCGTCGCTGCTTCAGCAGTTGTGCGGCGCCGATAATTGGGTGATCCATCGTGTCGAGGCGGCTTTTCAGGTCTGCTTCAGCGGCCAGCCGGGAGCGTGGCAGATCGAGGGGGATGCGGCAGCGGCAGCAGCGCAGGCGATGCGGCGCTTGCTCAAGCGGCTGCATGATGGCAAGGCGCTGGCGCCTGTCGATGTTGAGGGTGTGTTGCGTGACGATGCGGCCGGTGGCGATGTGGTCGAGGCGGAAGATCATGACGTGATGATCGCCGGACGGCGCAAAATCAGCGGTAAAACAGCCAACCAGCGCCACTATCTGCGTCAAATGCAGGCGCACACCTTGACGCTGGCGGTCGGTCCGGCCGGCTCCGGTAAGACCTATCTGGCGGTGGCCGCGGCAGTGGCGGCGATGAACAGCAACCGGGTCGAGCGGATCATCCTCACCCGTCCGGCCGTCGAGGCGGGCGAGCGACTCGGTTTCCTCCCCGGTGATATGCAGCAGAAGGTGGATCCTTACCTGCGCCCGCTCTATGACGCGATGGCCGATATGCTCGGCGTCGAAAAGATGAACGCGCTGCTGGAGCAGGGGCGTATCGAGGTGGCACCGTTGGCCTACATGCGCGGCCGCACGCTCAACGATGCTTTTATTATTCTCGATGAGGCGCAGAACACCACGCGCGAACAGATGAAAATGTTTCTCACTCGCCTCGGCTTCGGTTCGAAGATGGTGGTCACCGGCGATGTGACGCAGGTCGATCTGCCGCGCCACCAGCAGAGCGGCCTGCTGCACGCCTTGCGGGTGCTTGACCGCGTCGGCGATATCGCCCTCTGCCGCCTGAGCAGCCGCGATGTGGTACGCCATCAGCTGGTCGAGCAGATCGTCAATGCCTATGAAGATCGGGAGGGGCAGCCGGATCATGATTGAGCTGCTGATGGATGATGATCTGGAAGACAATCTGGATAGCGGCGATTCGGCGCAGGAGTGCGCTGAATTCGATGCCGAAGCGATGCGTGCTGCTGTGGTGGCGGCGTGTCGCGTCGCTGGTATGGCGGCGACTGCCGATGCCATCACGCTCTGCATCCGCTTGGCTGGCGACGAGGCGGTGCAGGCGTTGAACAGCCAATGGCGCGGCAAGGATCGCGTCACCGATGTGCTATCCTTCCCGATGC
>JALUXN010000122.1 GCA_027018975.1 Mariprofundaceae bacterium
TCCGGCACCGCATCAAGATCAGGCGCAAAGCCGTGATCGGCGTGGCACGGCAACAAATACGGCGTCGCCCCCGCCGTGATCGCTGCGCCGAGATAGATCTGATACATCGGATTGGGCATCAGCACATACGGCTTTTCCGCTGCCTCCGGATTGACCAGCGCATGCGCCACGGCAAAGAGCGCCTCGCGCGTGCCGTTGGCCGAGAGCACTTCACGCTCGGCATCGATGCGCGCCAAGCCGTAACGCCGCTTGAGCCAGTCGGCAATGGCGTGGCGCAGATCGGCATTGCCGATGGTGCTCGGGTATTTGGAAAAGCCGTCAAGATGGCGGTTGAGTGTCTCGGCGACAAAGCCGGGCAGCGGCAAGCGCGGCTCGCCCGCGCCGGCATCGATATGCGCCAGATCAGGATTCGGCGTCACATCAGCGAAGAGCGCTTTCAGCCGCGCAAACGGGTACGCGCCCAGCTTGGCCAGCCGCACCTGCTCGTGTTTATTCGCGCCGCCCACCACTATTTGGAGAGATCCACGGCGCGCGCATGGATCGCCTTGCTCCACGGACCGAAGTTGCCGAATCGATCGATGGCGCGAATGCGGAATACGAACTCCACCTTGTCGGTCTTCAGATTGATCGGGCGGGTCAAGGGTGTGCCGACCTGCTGCTTCATCGCCGGCCGCTCATAATAACGGCGCCAGATGTCCAGACAGTGGCAGTAGGGGTCAACCTGCGTGCGATCGATTTGATAGCCAAGACCGGCGGGATCACCGGCCAGCGAGAACTTCAGCTCCAGCACATTGCCCACCACTTCATAGCTCAGATCAACAATCTGCGGCTTCTCGCCCGTGTCGCCGACCACCTGCGGCGCCTCTTTTTTGCCACAGCCAGCCAGCAGCAACAGCCCCGCACAGATCATCGCCAAGTACCGCATCTGTTTATGCATCATCCATCTCCTCCGCCGCCGCATCACGCGCCGCAAAACGCTGCCGCCACGCCGCCACCTGTTGCAACACCTGCTTCGGTGCCGTGCCGCCGATATGGTCGCGTGCGGCCACACACGCCTCCACGGATAGCGCTGCAACCATCTCGCGCGTCAGGCGCGGATCGATCTCGGCACAGGCGGCCGCATCCATCTCATGCAGCTCAATGCCAGCACGGATGCAATGATTGACCGATTTGCCGACAATCGCATGCGCATCACGGAACGGCACACCGGCGCGTACCAACGCATCGGCCAGATCGGTCGCCGTCGCATATCCGGAAGCTGCCGCCCGGTGCATCACATCCACATTCACCTGCATTCCCGGCAGCATCTCGGTAAAAATGCGCAGCGAACCATCCAGATTGTCAAAGGCATCAAAAATCGCGCCCTTGTCCTCCTGCATATCCTTGTTGTAGGCGAGCGGCAGCCCCTTGACCGTCGTCAACATCGCCATCAAACCGCCAATGATGCGCCCGCTCTTACCGCGCACCAGCTCCGGCATGTCCGGGTTCTTCTTCTGCGGCATGATCGATGAGCCGGTGCAGAAGGCGTCCGGCAGTTCGATGAAGCCGAACTGCGCACTCATCCAGAGAATCAGCTCCTCGGAGAAGCGGGAGAGGTGGACGGCGCAGATCGAGGCAGCGGCGAGCAGCTCCATGATAAAGTCGCGATCCGATACCGCATCGAGCGAATTGGCCGTCGGCGCATCAAAGCCGAGTGCTGCGGCGGTCATCTGTCGATCAATGTTGAACGTGGTGCCGGCCAGCGCTGCCGAACCGAGAGGCGACTGGTTCATGCGCCGCCGCGCATCGACAAAACGCCCCGCATCGCGCGCAAACATCTCGACATAGGCGAGCAGGTGATGACCGAAAGTCACCGGCTGCGCCGTCTGCAGATGGGTGAAACCGGGCATAATAGTGGCGTTGTGCTGCTCGGCCAGATCGACCAGCACCTGCTGCAGTTGATGCAGGCGTGCCAGCAGATCGTCGCAGCGGCGACGCAGATAGAGACGGGTATCGGTGGCCACCTGATCGTTGCGCGAACGGGCGGTGTGCAGCCGCTTACCGGCATCGCCGATCAGCTCGGTCAGACGCGACTCGATATTCATGTGCACATCTTCCTGCGCGATGGTGAATTCAAATTCACCACTCTCAATCTCGCCGAGAATATCGTCGAGTCCGCGGATGATGGCGTTCATATCTTGCTGGGAGAGGATGCCCTGTGCGCAGAGCATGCGGGCGTGCGCCTTGGAGCCGGCAATATCTTCGGCATACATGCGGGCATCGACATCAATCGAAGCGTTGAACGCTTCCACAAATTTGTCGGTCGGCGCATCAAAACGGCCACCCCAGAGTTTTTCAGTCATAGATACCACCCGCACTCAGATTCGAGCGCCAAACTATAGCGACCCCCATCCAGAACAGCCACCGCAACTGTTCCAGCGAAACAGATATGTTGATCAGAGTGGAAAATTGACCCCCTGTAGGCTATGCCGACACCCGCCCGATCGCCGCCAACGCCACCGCTGATCAGTACGGGTCGGGCGTAGTCATTGGCGGCCATGCTCAATATTGTGATGATCCTCACATCTGTAAGCGTCAAACCAACCCCATCT
>JALUXN010000123.1 GCA_027018975.1 Mariprofundaceae bacterium
CGCTCCCACACATAAAAACAGAGACCATGAAAAAACACACGACTTTTTCATTCGTGTGTTGAATTTTTCCGACGACTTTGTACGATTTGGCAGTGATGAAGCGGCTGCTTACCTCTGAACTGTGCCAATGGAAGGCGTCTGCTCGGCGTAAACCGCTGTTGCTGGACGGTGCCAGACAGGTTGGCAAGACCTATCTGATTGAGGATTTTGGTGCCCGCCATTTTCGTCAAGTGGTGAAGCTGGATTTTCTCGCTGAGCCGCAGCTGTCCGATATTTTCAAAGAGAGTTTGAATCCGGATCAGCTCCTCATCAATATCCAGCTGGCGCTGAATGTCGATTTTGATCCGCAGCATGATCTGATTTTTTTCGATGAGATTGGCGAGTGCCAACGCGCCCTGAATGCGCTGAAATTCTTTTCTGAATCAAAGCCAGAGCTATACATCTGCGCGTCGGGCTCAAATATCGGTCTGATTGATGCATTTCCGGTCGGAAAAGTGCATATGTTGGCGCTGTTTCCGCTCTCATTTGAAGAGTTTCTGATGGCAGCCAATCAACCGCTATTGCTGGAGCAGTTTCACCATCTTTCCAGACAGGAGATCGTTCACCAAAAACTGTGGCAGCTGTTGCTGGACTACTACTTCGTTGGCGGCATGCCGGAGGCCGTGGCGACATGGTTTGCGGATAGTGATGAAGGGATTCAGGCGCGGTGTCAGCGGGTGACAAAAATTCACGATGATTTGTTAACCGGTTACAGTCGGGATTTCGGCAAATATGCGGGCAGGGTCAGTGCGCAACATATCGAGCAGGTGTTTCGGGCAATCCCGCAGCAGCTATCGCAATATGTCGATGCCTCGGTAAAACGCTTCCGCTTTGGCGGTGTGATCGAAAGAAAGCGTGGCTATCAAGATCTGTACGGCCCGATTGAGTGGCTTGAGAAGAGTCAATTGGTCAGTAAATGCTATCCGATCAGCACACCCCAATCGCCTTTTTCCGCATACAGGAAGGAGAATATCTTCAAGCTGTTCTTTTTTGATGTTGGCCTGCTCGGCCATCTGTTCGGACTGAATTATGCGGAGCACAAACTCCAGGCATTTTCCTACAAGGGGTATTTAGCGGAAAACTTTGTGCAAAACGAGTTCCGCTGCCGCGGCTATGTGCCGACCTACGCATGGCAGCGCAAAGAGGCTGAAATAGAGTTTTTGTACAAGCGCAGGGATGGCGAAATCATCCCTGTTGAGGTGAAGAGCGGGAAGCGCACGCAGGCCAAGAGTTTGAAATCTTACATCCAACAATATCATCCGAAAACGGCGGTGAAATTGGTCGGTACTGCCGGCGGTAGGCAAGGTTCGGCGCTACAGGTGTTGCCGATCTATTATGCGGGGCAGTTGGACGCGCTGGATGATCTGTGAACCATGACAACCGTAGCGCGTCATCAATCGGTTACTCGATCCCCAGCGCGCGGCGCATGGCGGCCATGTGGTCTTCGGCCTCTTGCTTGGCTTCAGCGCTGTTGCTCTCCTTGTCGACCCAGCGCACCACTGACTGATCCAGCTCTTTGAGAAAGGGAGAGGGCGCGGATTTCTCCTTCTGGCCGAAGCGCATGCGCACGCGGGCGTAGCTGAGGGTAAGGTGGTAGCGGGCGCGGGTCATGGCCACATACATCAGCCGCCGCTCCTCCTCCATGCGCTGCTCCTCGAGCGCGCTCTTATGCGGAAAGACGCCATCCTCCATGCCGATCACATAGACATGATCGAACTCCAACCCCTTGGCGGCATGCACCGTCATCAGCCGCACCTGCTGCTCCGGGTCATCGTCTGACTTGTCTGCCAACAGGAAGATCTGCTGCAGAAAATCATCCAAGCCGCCGCCCGCTTCGGCATGCTTCAACCACCAGCGGCGCAGCTCATTGACATTGCCCAAACGCCGCTCCAGCGCCGCTTCATCATCCGCCTCGGCGCGCATCGCGGCCTCCAAATGACTTAAATCGAGCAGCGCATCGAATGCCGCATCCGGCTCATCATGCTTGAACTGAAAGCGCAGTCCGGTCATCAAATCGCCAAACTCGCGCAGCTGCACCGCCCGCTGATGCTCCAAATCTTCATGTGAACAGGCTTCAAGCAGCGAACACCCCTGCAGCATGGCGAAATCACCCAGTACGCCGAGCGCCTTGGCACCGATGCCGCGCCGGGGGCGAGCAATGGCGCGCATGAAGGCGAGATCGTCGTTGGCATTGGCGATCAGGCGCAGATAGGCGAGCAGGTCCTGAATCTCGGCGCGGTCGAAGAAGGAGAGGCCACCGCTGACATGGTAGGGGATGCGCTGTTCGCGCAGCGCCAGCTCCAGCGCGCGCGCCTGATAGGAGGCGCGGTAGAGCACGCAGAAATCATCCCAGCCGGCATCAGAGGTGGCCATGCGCGCCTTGATGTCGCCCGCCACGCGCCGCGCCTCCTCATCCGGATTCGGTGACTCCCACACGCGCACCGGCTTGCCCTGCCCCAGATTGGAGCGCAGCGCCTTGCCCATGCGCTCGTTGTTGTGGGCGATGAGGGTGTTGGAGGCGGCGAGGATGGCGCCGGTG
>JALUXN010000124.1 GCA_027018975.1 Mariprofundaceae bacterium
GCGCAGTTGCGCGAGGGCGATCTGCTGGTGATCGCCGGCAAAGGGCACGAGAGTTATATGGAGGTGTGCGGCCGGCGCACGCCGTGGAGCGATGCGGCGGTGGCGACGCGCTATCTGCGTGGCAACCATCCGCTGCAGGGGATGGCGGCGTGACCCAGATGAATGAGGCGCGGATGAGCGGGGCGCGGATGAGCGGGGCGCGGATGAGTGGCACAAGATTGGCGCAGGCCACGCATGGTCGTTGGCATGGCGAAGTGCCGGCGTCGATTTGCGGTGTGTTGACCGATACGCGCAACTTCCACGCCGGCGCTGCCTTCTTGGCGCTGCGCGGCGAGCGTTTTAACGGCCACGATTTCGCCGCCCAAGTGGCCGATCGCGCCTCGGCGTTGATCGGTGATACGGCCGGGCTCAAGCAGTGGTGCGATCTGGCGGTCAGTCAACTGGAGGTTGCCGATACCCTGCAGGCGTTGGGCGAGATCGCGCACGCATGGCGCATGACGCTGGCGCAGACGACGGTGGTGGCGATCAGCGGCTCCTACGGCAAGACCAGTCTCCGCTCGCTGCTGGAGGCGGGCTTCGCTGCACTGGGCGTGCGGGTGGCGGCCACGCATGCCAACGACAACAATCTGATCGGCGTGCCGCAGACATTGCTGGCGATCCCGAGCGATGCCGAGGTGGCATTGGTCGAGTGCGGCATCAGCGAGCGCGGAGAGATGGCGCGGCTGGCCGGCATGGTACAGCCCGATGTGGCGCTGCTCACCGGTATCACGGCGGCGCACGGCGCGGGGCTGGGCGGTCTGACCGGTGTGATTCGCGAGAAGGCGGCGCTGTTGACGCAGTTGAACGATGGCGGCTGGGTTGCGCTGGGTGAGGGTGTTGCCGAGCAGCTGCAGCGCATCGGCATGAGCGTGGATGATGCGCTGGCAGAGGATCGCGTGACATGGCAGCTGAATGGTCGCGCCTTGCAGCTGCGTTCTGGCAGTGAGGTGGCCACACTCGATCTGGCGCTGCCGGCACGCCACTGGGCGGTGAACATGGCCTTTGCCGCGTCCATCATACGCCGGATTCAGCGTCAACGCGGTGCGGCGTGTGCGCTGACTGATCTCGCCGAAGCCTTCGCCGCATGGCAGCCGCCGGCCGGTCGCTTGCGCATCATACAGGCGGTATCTGGCGCAACCATTTTTGATGACTGCTACAACGCCAACCCCGTCTCCATGCAGGCGGCACTCGATACACTGCGCGCCTGCGATGGGCGGCGGGTGGCGATACTCGGCGATATGGCGGAGCTGGGCGACGATGCCCCCGCGCTGCATGCCGGGCTGGATGTGCGCGGTGTCGATGCGTTGATTTTGGTGGGCACCGAGATGCGTGCGCTGGCTGCGCGTCACCCCGATGCGGCGTGGTATGCCGATAGTGCGGCGCTCTGCCATGCTGGTGTCACAGTGGGCGGCGGCGATTGTGTGCTGGTCAAGGGGTCGCGCTCGATGGTGATGGAGTCGATTGTGGCGCTGCTGACCGACAGCAGGGCTGCGGAGGTGGCGCATGTTCTATAACCTCCTCTATCCGCTCGCCGACCAGTTCAGTTTTTTCAACATCTTTCACTACATCACCTTCCGCGCTGTCTATGCGCTGGTGACCTCCTTGGTGATCTGCTGGATTCTCGGGCCGCTCTTTATCCGGCGTTTGAAGCTGCAACAGCATCGCGGCCAGCCGATCCGTAACGATGGGCCGCAGTCGCATCTGGCCAAGCAGGGGACGCCGACCATGGGCGGCCTGCTGATTCTGCTGTCGCTGACCATCACCACGCTGCTCTGGGCCGATCTGACCAATGGCTTCATCTGGCTGGCGCTGCTGGTGACGCTCGGCTACGGCGTCATCGGCTGGCTCGACGACTATCTGAAGCTGGTGCGCCACAACTCCGATGGCCTGGCGGGGCGCTGGAAACTGGTGCTGCAGACAGCGATTGCCGTGGTTGCGGCGGTCGGTTTGATGGCGATGACCAAGCCGGTGGTCGATATTCCTTTCTTCAACGTGCAGTGGGATATGGGGCTCTGGTATGCGCTGTTCGTGGTCTTTGTACTGGTCGGTGCATCCAATGCGGTCAATCTGACTGACGGCTTGGATGGCTTAGCGGTGACGCCAACCTTCATGACGGCCAGTGCGCTGGGCATTGTCGTCTATCTGGCCGGTAACGCCAAATTCTCCGCCTATCTGCTGATTCCGTTCGTGCCCGGTGCGGGTGAGCTGACCATCTTCTGCGGCGCGCTGGTCGGCGCCTGTCTCGGCTTTCTCTGGTTCAACACCTATCCGGCGCAGGTTTTTATGGGCGATGTCGGCGCGCTGGCGCTCGGCGGCGCGCTCGGCTTTGTCGCCTGTGCGGTGCATCAGCAGCTGCTCTTCGGCATTGCCGGCGGCCTGTTTGTGCTGGAGGCGGTATCGGTGATGGTGCAGGTGGCCAGCTTCAAGTTGACCGGCAAGCGGGTCTTCCGCATGGCGCCGATCCACCACCACTTTGAGCTCAAAGGTTGGGCGGAGCCGAAGGTGATTGTCCGCTTCTGGATTATTTCGATCATATT
>JALUXN010000125.1 GCA_027018975.1 Mariprofundaceae bacterium
CCGGTCAAACAGTGCATCGCTGCAAGATGCGCTCCGTACAGGCTCTCTGCTGATCATGTTTTACTCATCCTCGATAGCATGGCAGGACTGTAGTTCAAAGCTGCGCGAGGGCAATGGTTGATCGCGTGCAACAGGAGTACGCCCTGCTCGCCGCACGAAAGATGGTGCTTGACCTCATCATGCACAGACTCAATGATCGGCTGACAAACAGCGAGCGGAGCGCCAATGACACGAGGCAGACGAATATCCAACAACAAACGACGCAAAATCAAGGCGTTGGTCACCCAAGCCTATGAGGCTTACAATCAGCATCAAGTGCAGCACTGCCTTGAACTCTGCCAGCGCATCACCGCCTTACAACCCGACCAGCCCGATAGCGCCAATCTGCGCGGACTGATCGCCTTTTACGCCGGCGACCATGCCAGCGCTGAACGCTGCTTCCTTGCCGCCGCCAAAGCAGCGCCAAAGCGTGCCGACATCCAACTCACCACAGCGCAGTTTTACAGCGAACAGGAGAACACCCCGCGCGCGCTGCACTACTACGAAGTCGCCTACAAGCTCAACCCGAACGAAATCGATGCCATTTTGGGCTATGGTCAGCTGTTATCCATGGATGACCAGCATGTTCAGGCGATCGAAGTGCTGAAGCGGGCAAAAAAACGAATGCCGAAGCATGAAGCAGTCTGTCTGGCGTTGGCACGCGCCTATTTTGCGCGTGGCGATATGGCTGCAGCGCAGCAGGAAGTCGATACCATTCTCAAGCAGCAGCCGCACCATGGTGACGCTCTGATTTTTCAAGCGCGTATCTTGATTCAGCAAGCCGAGTTTGATCAGGTGGAAAAGTTTTGTACGCAAATATTGGCGAAGGATCCTTCACGGGTGGATGCATATTCGATGCTGGCTGAGGTCAAAACGTTCCATGACGCCCATGATCCACAACTGCTTGAGTTGCAAAAGCTGTATGACAAGACGCCAAAAAACTCCAAAGAGTTCGGCATATTGAGCATCGCGCTCAGCCGAATCCTGCACAGCCTCAAGCAGTATGACGCGTCATTCCAAGTGGTGAAAACATTCAAAGATACTCGCCTATCTGCATCCACCTACAACAATCAGGAAGAGCTGGCGCATCTGCAGCACATTATCGAGACCTTTGATGAACAAGCATATGAAATCATCAGCCAATCACCGGACGATACGCCAATATTTATTGTCGGGATGCCACGTTGTGGCAGCACCTTGGTCGAGCAGATCTTTGCTTCCCACCCCGATGTAAAATCTTCAGGTGAGCATGACTATTTCGCTACAAGTATCAACGAAGTACACAGCCACAACGTTGAGCGACCGCTAACGCTGGAGAGCATGTTGGAACAGGATTCGCCTTGGTGGGAGCGCGTCGCTGATAACTATCTGAAAAGACTGCGCCGCTTACATCCTGAATCGCGCAGAATCACAGATAAAACCTTGGATAACATCCGCTATATCGGAGCGATTCATAAAGCCCTTCCGCATGCCAAAATCATCCATGTTGAACGCGATCCAATGGACAACTGTTGGTCGATCTATAAGAACTTCTTGGTGGCAGAACCCTTTGGCTACTCCAATAGCCTGACCGATTTGGGCTACTATTATCTCGCCTACCAGCGGCTGATGGAGCATTGGCATCGAACCCTGCCCGAGGGGGTGATCTATCGATTGAATTACGAAACGCTCATCCAACATCAACAATCCGAAACAGAAAAACTGCTCGAATTCTGCGGCATGCCGTTTCACCCAGCCTGCCTGAAATTCTATGAGGCAGACAACGCGGCACGCACAGTGAGTCAATCGCAGGTGCGCAAACCGATCTATCAGGATTCCATCCAGGCTTGGCGACCTTATGAACAACAGCTGCAGCCACTGTTGCGAATTTTACAGCGTTAGTGCTTATCCACACCACATCAGAGGCAGCCACCATGACCACACACAGCTATGACATCCTCATCGTCGGCTCGGGGCCTGCCGGGCAGCATGCGGCCTGGCAGGCGGCGCGTATGGGCAAGAAGGCGGCGATTATTGAGCGTAAGCCGTCGCTCGGCGGGGCGGGGTTGCAGACCGGCACGATCCCCAGTAAGGCGCTGCGCGAGGCGGCTTACCTAGCCAGTCGCGCCAGTCACCACGGCATGCGCGACGATTATGCGCCGGCGGCCAGTCGCCACGGGCTGCTCGCCGAGGCGGTGCGGCGCAAAGAGAATGTGATCGCCCAGCAGGAGTCGGTGATTGTCAAACGGCTGCTCAGCTCGGGCGTAGCACTGATCCCCGGCGAGGCGTCGTTTGTCGATACACATACGCTGGAGATCAAGGACAGCAACGGCGCCACCAGCCGGCTGTCGGCGGATGTGATTGTCCTCGCCACCGGTTCACGCCCACGCCGGCCGGATGATATCCCATTCGACAAAAAGAGCGTGCTCGACTCCACCTCGATCCTCAAACTCAAACGGCTGCCGCAGAGTCTCACTGTGCTCGGTGGCGGCGTCATCGCCTGCGAATTTGTCTCCATCTTCGCCGCCCTCGGCGTGGCAGTGACAGTGGTCAATTCG
>JALUXN010000126.1 GCA_027018975.1 Mariprofundaceae bacterium
GCAAAAATGCCCATGCGCCATGGCTGATTCTCTTCGAGGGCGACCGCGACCAGCCACTACCCACCGCCCTACTCATCTCCACCCCCTAACCCCCACCTACCACCTACCACCTACCACCTACCACCTCACCCCTCACCCCTCACCCCTCACTGAATATTTAATCTTTACATTCACTCTTCATCCGCTACGTTGCTCGTCATGGATGCGACAGAGCAGATCCTCAGTGCGGCGCGGGCGCGGTTCTCGGATTACGGACCGAGCAAGACGACGATGGCGGAGATTGCCGCCGATTGCGGTATGAGTGTGGGTAATCTCTACCGCCACTTTGCGAACAAGCAGGCGATTATCGTGGCGAGCATGCGTCAGCAGCTGCAGGAGAAGCTCGATGCCGGCGTGGCAGCGGCAGCGGCGGAGACCGATGCGTTGGCGGCGCTGCGGGCATTTCTACAGACGCGGCTGCGGCTCGGTCATGCGCAGTTCGTCGGCACACGCCACCTCTTCGATCTGCTGCATTTGATTGAATCCCAGCATCGGGAGGAGCTGCTGGCATATGAACAGCAGGTGATTGCGGCAATGGCGACCATCATTGCACGCGGTGTGACGCAGGGGCAATTTGCAAACTGTGATGCGCGGCAGGTCGCCTACGATATCCATCAAGCAACCCTGCGATACAACCACCCCATTGCACTGCAACGCAATCCGCTGGATCGCCTCTGCGCCGATCTGGATCGGTTGATTGATCTGCTCTATAGCGGTCTGCGCGCAAGCGAATGAGATGCCCCGCGTAAGTTGGCGCAACACGCGCGACACCTACGGCTGGGTGGCGATGATCCTGCACTGGCTGACGGCGCTGATGATCTTTGCCATGTTTGGACTTGGCCTATGGATGCGCACACTGGGCTACTACGATCCTTGGTATCACGCCGCGCCGGCGCTGCATAAATCGGCCGGCATGCTGTTGCTCCTGCTGCTGTTGCTGCGCTGGTTGTGGCGGGTGGTCAACGTCCGCCCCGCGCTGATCGGCGCGCCGTGGGAGCGGCAGCTGGCGTTGTCGGTACACCGGCTGCACTATCTGCTGCTCTTTGCGTTGATGATCACCGGCTATCTGATTCCGACGGCGGAGGGGGTCGGCATAGAGATATTTGACTGGGTGACGGTGCCGGCGCTGATGGTTTTGAGCAAGCCGGTGACTGAAGCGGTGGGTCTGCTGCACCGCGACTTGGCCTGGGCGGTGATGGCGCTGGCAACGCTCCACGCCGCAGCCGCCCTCATGCACCATTTTCGCCGCCACGACATGACGTTGCGGCGTATGCTGGGGATGCCCCAAGACTAAAAGAGAAAGGAGAAGAGAGATGAATAAGAAAATCAAACAGATCGGCGCGGCGCTACTGCTGCTTGTCGGTTACTCGGTCGGCTGCTCGGGTAGCGCTCTGGCCGAAGATTACGCCATCGATATTAAGGGGCAGCACGCCTTTATTCAGTTCAAAGTGAAGCACCTCGGTTACAGCTGGATTGTCGGTCAGTTCCGCAAGTTCAATGGCAGCTTCACCTACGATGCAAGCCACCCGGCGCGCAACAGTGTGCAGGTCACCATTGCCGCCGACAGCATCGACACCAACCACGCCGAGCGCAACAAACACCTGCGCAGCAAAGATTTTTTCGATGTCAGCAAATACCCGACCATCACCTACACCAGCACATCCTATGAAGATAAAGGACACGACACCGGCATCATCCACGGTAAACTAACCCTGCGCGGCATCACCAAGGCGGTCGATATCGCCGTCCAGCAGATCGGCACCGGTCCCGACCCATGGGGCGGCTACCGTCGCGGCTTTGAAGGCCATGCCACACTGCACCTCTCCGACTACAAGATGCCCTTCGCACCCAAGCTCGGACCGGTGTCAGACAGTGTGGCGCTGTTCCTCTCCATTGAGGGCGTGCGCAAGAAATAGGTTTGGATAATCAAATAGAACAACAGGAGAAGCATATGAGTGAAGCAGTGATTGCAGCAAAAGAGCCAGCGGTATTGGAGCTGGAGCCCGGCACTTACTACTGGTGCAGCTGTGGGCGATCCAAGACACAGCCGTTTTGTGACGGTTCGCATCAAGGCACCGATTTTACACCGGAGGTGGTGGAGATCAGTGAGAAGCAGACGGTGGCGCTCTGCCAGTGTAAACGAAGCAAGAACGGCGCCTTCTGCGACGGTAGCCACAAGCAGCTGTAGGCAGCAAAGCGGTGATGGCGTGGGCGAAATTGCGCTGCGATGAAGCACCGAGCGGCGCACGCCATCACCAAGCTGCTCTTTTGCCGGGATAAATTCACAGGAGAAATCATGGATAAGATTCGCAAATCAGCTCTCTGGAGTCTGGCAGCAGCGGCGCTCGTCGGCATCTTTCACGGGCAGGCGTTGGCAGCCGATCAGAGCCTGCCAACTGGACTGGCGATCATGCAGGCGGTGGACAATCGCGAAGATGGCGATGACCTCACGCAACAAATGACACAGACCCTGATCGATCGCAATGGCAATCGGCGCGTGCGGCACATGGTGAGTTTTCGCAAGG
>JALUXN010000127.1 GCA_027018975.1 Mariprofundaceae bacterium
CGATGCGCTCTTTGCCGCGCTCACCAAAGCCAAGGCGATTTTCGCCTGAGGATGTCAGATGTTTGACCTAAGAGATCTCTATATGCAGGTGATCGTCGATCACAACAAGGCGCCACGCAATTTCGGTAAATTGCAGCATTACAACCACGATGCCGACGGCCACAACCCGCTCTGCGGCGATAAGCTGCACCTCTATCTGCATGTCGATGCGCATGATGTGATCGAGGATATTTCGTTTGAGGGCGAGGGGTGCGCGATTTCGGTCGCCTCCGCCTCGTTGATGAGCGAGGCGATGAAGGGCAAGACGGTGGCAGAGTTTGAGGCGATGTTCGATGCCTTTCAGAAGATGGTGACCGCCGACTTGGCGCAGGAGCCGGATGATGAGCAGCTCGGCAAATTGGCGGTGCTGGCCGGTGTGCGCGAGTTTCCCAGTCGGATCAAGTGTGCGGTGCTCTGCTGGCATACCATGAAATTGGCGATTGAAGATGCGTCTGAGGCGGCGAAAACAGAATGAGCAGCGCAGTCGAGGAAGCCAACAACAATCACGTCGGTCAGGCCGTCACCACCACGCGCGATGTCAATGCGGTACTGATCCCGATCGGCACGCCGGTCACCATTCCGGCCGGTGCGACGGTGACGATCACGCAGGAGCTGGGTGGCAGCTATACCGTCTCGGTCTCCGGCAATCTGGTGCGCATCGATGGCGATAATGCCGACGCGCTGGGGCTGGGTGATGCGGCACCGACGGCCGCCGCTGACATGGCCGGCGACGACACCCCCGGCAGTGTCGATGAGCAGGAGATCTGGACGGTGCTGAAGAGCTGTTACGATCCGGAGATTCCGGTCAATATCGTCGATCTCGGGCTGGTCTATGATGTGCATGTGGTGGAGACCGATGCCGGCGGTAACCATGTCGATATCACCATGACCCTCACCGCCCCCGGCTGCGGCATGGGGCCGTTCATTGTCGATGATGTGCGCGCCAAAACACTCGGCGTGGCGCATGTCAGCAGCGTCGATGTCGAACTGGTCTTCGAGCCGGTCTGGGATCGCTCCATGATGAGCGACGAAGCGCGCCTGCAGCTGGGGATGTTTTAATCGGCGGCTGATGTCATCGCCGGATCGTTGTCGATCAACTCCAGCGTATTGCCGTCGGGATCGCGGCAGAAGAGGGCGGCGCGGCCGGATTTGCTGTAGGTGATGGCACTGCCGGCAGCTTCGAGGCGCGCCTGAATCTCCGGCAGGTTCTCCACCTGCAGCGCCAGATGTTGATCGCGGCCACCATGCACGGGTTTATCGCAATCGCGGTAGGGGTTGGGTAGCTGCATCAGGTGCAGGTGCTGGCCATCCTCCCGCCGCGCAGCTTCCAAGCCATACCAGATGCCGGCAAAACCGAGGGCGGGTCGATCGATACGCACCAGTCCGAGCAGATTCTCATAAAAATGGGCAGCGCGATCCAGATCGGCCACCAACAGTGCGACATGCATGATTTTCATTACCCCTCCAAAAGTCGCTGATTGTAGATCAGTCGCCGTGGTGCAACAATGCGCACCATGACAGACGATCAGAGAACGGCACAGATACTCGACGGCAAAGCACTCTCTGCGCAGATGCGCAGATCAATGGCGGCGGAGGTGGCTGAGCTGACGCAAAGGCATGGCCGTGCGCCGGGATTGGCGGTGATTCTCGTCGGTGAAGATCCTGCCTCGCAGGTCTATGTGCGCAACAAAACCAGCGGCTGCGAGAAGATGGGCGTCGCCTCATTTTCGCATCACCTGCCGGCCGAGACCAGCCAGCAACATCTGCTCGGCCTGATTTCGGAGCTGAACGCCGACCCGAAGGTGGACGGCATTCTGGTGCAGCTCCCCGTGCCTGAGCATATCAACCCCGATTCACTGATCGAAGCGATCGACCCCGGCAAAGATGTCGATGGCTTTCACCCCTACAATGTCGGCCGTTTGGCTGCACGCAAGCCGGCGCTGCGCTCCTGCACACCGTTCGGCTGCATGAAGCTGCTGGAGCAGACCGGCGAAGATCTGCACGGCAAGGTGTGTGTGGTGGTCGGTGCCTCCAATATCGTGGGCAGGCCGATGGCGCTGGAGCTGCTGCTCGCCGGTGCGACGGTGACGGTGACGCACAAATTTACCCGAGATCTGCAACAGCATGTCGAGCGCGCCGATATTGTGGTGGCGGCCGCCGGCAAGCAGGGACTGGTGAAGGGCGAGTGGATCAAGCCGGGCGCGATTGTGATTGATGTCGGCATTCACCGTTTGGCTGACGGCTCACTCACCGGCGATGTCGAGTTTGACGTTGCCGCAAAGCGTGCGGCGTGGATCACACCGGTGCCCGGCGGAGTCGGCCCGATGACCATCACCATGCTGCTGGCCAATACGGTCACCGCTTTCAAAGCACACGTCGGCGAGTAGCGCAGCCTCGTTTCCACCCTGCACGCGGCACTCAGGTTGAGACATTTCATGAAACCACTGGCGTACCAACATTTTATCGAATAAATTCAATTTCTTGGGTAAATTCTGCATCCTCTGCTTTGTAGTGTCGATTTG